>JAQWFD010000018.1 GCA_028704555.1 Desulfobacterales bacterium | reverse complement strand
TACCCTGAAGTGGACACGAAAAACTGGAATGTCTGGATCAATATCTACAAGGGCCGTGACGGGTCAATGGAATTCGAAAAACAGCCTTTTGGCAGCTGGCCAACTGCAACGAGTTGAATGGTTAAAATTTTGGGCTTGATCATAACTGCGAAAATTTGGCATCTCGCAGTCGCCTTTTGCGTCCGTTTTCCAACCGGGAACATACTTCTATTTCAGTCAGATCCAGCAAAAACTGTTCGTAGTCGATGTTGCTTTCGCTGGCTTGCCTAAGCTGGTTTTCAAGCTCTGACTTGATCGCTGCCATTTTCAAAAATTTCAGATTCTCTATGATCTGAACTCTTGTCGCTGCATTCATAGGCCACCTCCGATCTGGTCGTAAACCGAGATGTCCGGAGCCGTAAAACGTTGCCAGTTGTCAAGCGTATCGAAAACCGTTTCGTGATTCTGACACTTGTTTTGAAGAATATGAATCACCGCATCGCTCGTACCCGAGTCTGCCTCAAGTGATTTGCCCACGGACTCTTCGATAGAATCGGCAGGATAGTCGTTGTAGAGCATCAGAACAAAAAAATTATCCTGTTTTGTAGATGGAAACACTCTATAACACTAAGGTGTTGCAACAGACCTCCCTCAGTGTTTTTCCAATCCGTCATAAATATTTGTGCTGATCAAATTGAGAATTATGGAAGACCAAAATACGGGATAGCCTGATTGAGGGATTCTGTTTTCTGTATTAAGTATCAAATATAAACCTTCCTGACCAACTCGATTGATATCGAGCGTCTATAAGATTTCTATATTACGGTCTCGTTCAAATTATGAACCATCATATTTGCTGGAATAGTCGCCAATAGTGAGCAGCGGATGAAAAAACTCAATTTTATATTCCTGATCTTACTTTTATGTATCCCTGTTACGGCTGCTGATGAGCCTGTAACCGGTAGTATACAGGCCGGGAAAATAACAAGGGGGTCTGAAAAAATTTCCGGAGGTTTGGATTCCGGTTCGATTTATTTGAACACCCTTGGAGATAAGGATCTGTTCCATCTGTCCGACGCTGGAATTAATAAACAGGAAGCTTTATGGCATGAATTTCCGTCGGATGGCGACGAAAAATTTACCAACCGATTGCCCGTAAAAAGATCTCAATCAGATACTGTCAATTCATCCCGCATTATTTTTATGATCCTGTTAACTGTAGGCATATTGGGATTTGTTGGAATTCGAAGAAAAAGACCATGATACGGCGGGGTAAATGGTCGATTTGCAGGGATGTATCCCGGAATATAGATACACTCACATCCAAATCCAAAGGTGAAGCATGAGGGATAATGGCGGCAGACGTAAGGGATTTGATGCACGGGCGTTTTCCTATACCCTGCATATCCCGGAGAACAGATCGGGCAGGGATAGAAGATACGATCGCAGAGAATGCGCGGATCGCAGAAGCCAAATGAATCGGCGAAAAATGGAATCAGATGAGAATAAAATGTCTTTGGAATTGGGCAGGAGGTTAAATCCGGATCGAAGATGTGAAATAGAAAGAAGATCACAATATGCCAGGTCCTTACGGATAAAATCCGGATCGGCTTCTGGTGATGTATGCTGATAGCGCTTTGAAATTATATTCCGATAACCATCTGATCAATTATCGAAACGGATGCATATGAACATAATAAAAAAAAACGAAGCCAGTGATAGAAGAGAAAATCATCGGTACTACGTACCCGAAGGGGAATTTTTTGTTGTAAAATGCAAAACCGGAGAAAAATTAGGCACGTTGCTGGAAATCAGCAGAGGTGGCTTATCGTTTCGATATCTTCCAAACGGAGAACCTTTGTCTGAATCGTTTGAACTGGATATTGTTTTTCGGGAAAATAACGTATGGCTGTCTCAAATACCGTATGAGAATATTTCGGATTTCGAAATGGATTCGGACTGTTATTTCAATACTAAAATTGCAAGAAGACGCGGGTTGAAATTTATTGAGTTGACCGAGCAACACATATCAAAGATCGATCAACTGGTAACAACTTCATACCATTATAGCTTTAGAGATTATATTCCCCCCTCATAAGACCAGAAATTATTATCATCCCTGGTGAGACTTGCTGCCTGTCGTTTTGTCTTTAAAATACAATCATGCCGGGTGAAATAAAAATAACAGATCCATCGGGTGCTACAGCTACAGGCAGAAAACCTGTGGGGTATATTTCTTGTTGCCTCATTCCATAATCAAACTCGATCATATCTTTGGCCACGTCGTCGCGGCCTCCGTCCCGCCCATTCCCGGCATCTTTTCCCCGGATCACGCTGGAGAAGCCGGGAACGGGCGGGACTCCGAAGCGACATGTACGGAAATATGGCCGAAGTTATGGCCGAGCCCCCATAATTAAATCGACTGATGTATCCTTTAATTAATGCACAGGATGCCGTTCTATAATACGTATGAATATTGAATAGTAACTTGTTAATATCAGGTTTTTAGATGCCATGAACAAGGGAATCCCTGATTAACTTATCGCCTGTAGTGTTGTAAAAATGGATCATAGCTTGTGTCCATCAACAGTCTATTACCCATAATCTCTAATCTCTGCTCAGATTTTAATCCTCAAAATACGTTACGCATTTTCCGGGTTAAAATCTTCGCTTTCTTTGAGATAGAAAAACCATTCTTTTTTTGGATGGATAATCGCATTCCTTAAATATCCGGGAAGCGAATTAACAAACTTTATTCAGGTTTGTTTCATACACTCATCCTCATTTCCATATTTCAGCCGTTTTTAAGATTCACTTCAGGGTAATTCAAATTTGATGAATGGAAATAAGATATAATTTACTTTTTCCCTTTTTATCAAAAGAGCACAGTTTCTGAAATAATACAGTTCATCAGTCAGAAAGAATTATGTAACTGAGGAAGCGGAGCTGTATCTTCAGTCCGGAACTCAGGTCCGGAATCTTTTAATGCGGTTAAATTATCCAAACGTCAGGTTGGGATGATTTAAAAATGATGGAATCCATTAAATGATGCAACATTCAGCCAGTAGATATGAAAACGACATGACGATATATTTAAGCATTGTTGTCCCAATATATAATGAAGAGGAATCGGTTGAGAGCCTGTTGGCTGCTATTCTGGATGCCGCAAAAGATTTTTATTTTTCTTATGAAATAATTTTTGTGGATGATGGGTCGGAGGATAATACCTGGAATGTTATTGAAAGGTTAAAGGTGGGTATACCGCAGCTCAAGGCAATAAAATTCAGACGCAACTATGGTCAGACAAGTGCAATGGTAGCCGGATTCGAATATGCCGAAGGTGAGTTTATCGTTACAATGGACGCAGATTTGCAAAATGATCCTTCGGATATTCCACTGCTGCTGAAGAAAATAGAACAGGGTTATGATATTGTCAGCGGTTGGAGAAAAAACAGGAAAGATCATTTTTCGAGAGTCTTCCCATCTAAAATCGCAAATGCGGTTATATCTGCAACAACCGGTGTCAAATTACATGATTATGGGTGTTCACTTAAAATCTACCGTTCGACGTGTGTCAAGTGCCTGAAAGCTTATGGAGAGATGCACAGATTCTTCCCTGCCCTTGCCAGTATGACGGGTGCACGCATAGCGGAAGTCGTTGTTAAACATTATCCGAGAAAATATGGAACATCAAAATACGGGTTTGACCGGATTCTGAAAGTACTGAGTGATATTATTGCCATGAATCTGATTATACGGTTTTGTTCGATGCCATTGAAAGGCTTTGCGGTTTGCTCGATTCCGTTTGTCTTATTGACCGTTTTTTTTGGTACATTTTCAGGATTGGCATGGTTATACCACTGGGCACCATGGAAATCGGTATTTTTTCTGATTACGTCGGCAATGTCGGTAATGGCGGTTGTGCACCTTCTGGCACTTGGTATTCTGGGTGAACTGGTCGTGGGTACAAGCGACCTTTCACACACCGAGCTACCGCAAATAACTAAAAAAACAATTTCGATCAGCAAAACGCCTGCCGAATATGAAACCTATGCCGAGTCCTATCAGTCTGAACTTTGAAAAATAACCTGAGGGTTTCCCCGAAATCAGCCAGGGAACGCGGCGTTCCAAAACCCATAACGTGGATTTTAAAACAGGATCAACGATGAAATACTCAGTCATCATTATAGTGGACCATAAATATAGCGATACCGAACAATTTATTCAGGGAATGTATGACTTGTTTTCAGGATTTTCCATACCGTTCGAAATTCTGATCGTGGCCAACGGATTTGCCGAATGGCTTGGTGCTGGTTTCCAGGAAGAGCTTTTTAAGAGGCCCGAAGCCAAGTATATAGAATTTAAAACAAAAACATCTCAATCGGTATGCCTGAAAGCGGGCATTAAAGAAAGCAGGGGGGAGATAGTCGTTGTTTGCGATTCCTATCAACAGATAACCAATGCTTCGTTAATTGATTTGCTTGATAATCTGGATAACGACATCAGCATTGTTACCCCTTATCGGCAAAATAGAGTGGACAGTCTGCTGAATCAGATTGAATCAAGAATTTTCAACTGGATTATCAGCAAAATGGTATCGACCAATTCTCACGATATGAGCTGTACGGTTAAGGTCTTCAGGCGGGAGGTTCTCGAACAGGTTAAATTTTACGGAAATCTATACAGGTTTCTTCCGATTCTTGCCGAAGAGAGAGGATATAAAACCAGGGAGGTAAGATGCGACCATTATCAACAGCGCGGTAGTTCAGGCATTTACAGTCTGCCTTACTACTTGAAGGTTCTGATCGATATCGTCACCCTCTATTTCAATGTAAAATTCAGCAGAAAGCCGCTGCGGTTTTTCTGCGCTGTCGGGTTATTATTTATCTTAACCGGCTTTTTCATGGTGAGCATTATTTTTATGCAGAAGTTTTTACAGGGGTATCCCATTGGTGATCGACCGTCTCTGCTGATTTCAATGCTCCTGATTGTCATGGGAATTCAGGCGGCCAGTATCGGCCTGTTAGGAGAAATTATCGCATTTACCCATGGTCGTCACAGGAAGCAGTACAGCATCGAGAAAGTAATATAGTACTTAGGGCTCACTCAAAAATAACTTCCCATTTTAAGCGCCGATGCATCCTGTCTGGCTGCGTTACGAAAGCTCGGAATATGCTTGATTGTGCTCGTGCCTTGCCAGACAGGCGCCTCAATACTTAAAATTACGAACTTATTTCTGAGCGAGCCCTTAGGGCTCCAACGGGCGGGACTACGCAGCCACGTTTCAGTACTATGGCCGAAGTTATGATCGAGTCCAATAAAAACCTCTTGCTTCTTATCTTTTGCCTCAAGCGATAGCGGTCCTCAGTCCGCGCGATAGCGCTCTCTGTTCAAGCCGGAGAAAAATTTAATCACACGAATCATCACACTATAGGTCAGGAAGGTATATGAAGCTTTTAGTCGTTAATTATGAATATCCTCCGATTGGTGGGGGCGGTGGGTTTGTCACCAGGGATATTATTGAAAATATTGCGGAACGCGGTCATGGTGTAACTGTCATTACGAGCCATTACAATGGCCTCAAGAAGCAGGAAACCATAAACGGTGTCGATATTATAAGGGTCCCGGTCTGTTGCCGCAAACAGATGGAGGCTGCGAATCTGATTTCCATGTTAAGTTATCTGCCTTCCAGTATTATTAAATCAATTGTGGACTTTGACAGTAAAACATTTGATATCATCAATACGCATTTTGCAATTCCTTCAGGACCGTCCGGATGGATTCTGTCAAAAATGTTCTGCCTGCCGAACGTCCTCTCAATTCACGGGGGAGATATCTTTGACCCCAGTAAATCTTTGTCTCCGCACAATACCCCTGTATTGTCAGATACGGTAAGGTTGATGCTCAAAACCGCGGACAGGGTCGTTGCCCAATCCAGTAATACAAAGTCCAATGCCGGCAGATATTATAAAGTAGATCGTCCGATCGATATTATTCCCCTGGGTATTAAAAAACCGGTTTTTGAAAGGAAAAGCAGGGCGGATTTCGGTCTGAGCGAAGATGATTTTATTTTTTGCACCATCGGCCGTCTGGTTAAACGAAAGAATATCGATGAAACGCTCCAGGTGCTGTCCGGGCTGGATCAGGACCTCAGGGTAAAGCTGCTGGTCATGGGAGATGGGCCGCAGTATGCGCATATCAGCGATCTGGCAAGACAACGGGGTCTTCATGAGAAGGTTGTGATGCTCGGCAATGTTTCGGATGAAATGAAATTCCAGCTGTTGAGTGTGTCAGACTGCTATATCTCAACGGCGATGCATGAAGGATTTGGACTGGTTTTTCTTGAAGCCATGGAATGCGGTTTGCCGGTCATCTGCTACGATTTTGGGGGGCAGACGGATTTTCTGATAAATGGGAAAACCGGATTTCTTGTAGAGTTGGGCAATATGCAAAAGCTTCATCAACGTGTCATTGAAATAATGAATAATCGTGAGGTGCGGAAAAAAATGGGGAATTTTAACAGACAGCTGGTGTGTAATTTCTATATCGAACGGTGTGCGGATCAATATATTACGCTGTTTGAACAACTGATCCATGATTCTGGAAAGGAAAGGAAACGGTTGATTTAAATGACAGCGATGAAAAGGGATATATCTGCTTTGGGCAGTAAAACCTATGATGTGGTCATTGTGGGAGGCGGGATGTTCGGCGCTTGTGCTGCCTGGGAAGCAGCCTCCCGTGGCTTGTCGGCAGCTGTCGTGGATAAAGGCGATTTCTGCCACGCCACGTCAGCCAATCATTTCAAGATGGTCCATGGTGGTATCCGATACCTCCAACATGCCGATGTCGTCCGTATCCGGGAATCCAGCCGTGAACGATCGGCTTTGTTGAGAATCGCTCCCCATCTGGTTCGTCCGCTTCCGATTGTTATCCCGACTTATGGCCATGGAATGAAGGGTAAGGAAATACTGGGAGCAGGAATTATGCTCTATGATATGCTGACAATGGACCGCAACCGGGGGATAGTGAAAGATCGGAATATTCCGCCGAGTCGATTTTTGTCGCGTCATGAGGTGCTGGCGCTTTTCCCGGGTATAAAGGAAAAGCAGTTGACAGGCGGTGCCCTGTTTTATGACGGTCAGATGTATAACCCTCCCCGTCTTGTACTGTCGTTTTTAAAATCCGCCATCAGCCATGGGGCCGATGCCGGAAATTATCTGAAAGTTACCGGTTTTCTCAGAGAGAAAAACCGGATTACCGGCGTTAAAGTGACAGATATGCTGGATAATACAGAAATAAAGATCCGGGCCAATATGGTTCTCAACGCATCCGGGCCCTGGGCGCATCAATTGCTCCAGCAGGCATTGGGCAAGGGTTTGGACCCGTGTCCGACATATTCACGGGATCTGGCATTTGTGGTTAAGAGAAAATTTTCTTCAGATATCGGAGTCGCTTTTTCAACGTACACTAAAGATTCCGATACCCTTATAGATCGGGGGGGGCGTCACCTGTTTGCAGTTCCATGGAGACAATTTACCCTTATCGGCGTCTGGCATGTCGTGTTTGAGAAAACTCCAGAGAATATAACGGTTGGCGAGGATGAGCTGCAGTGCTTTGTTGATGAGGTCAACAGCGCCTGCCCGGGATTGGATATTCATTTGAGTGAAATTCAATTAATCAACACGGGGCTTACGCTGTTTGGCGATAAGGACAGTCAGGGAAGCCAGCAGATGAGCTTCGGCAAACGTTCGGAGATTGTTGATCACAGCCGGACGGATCAAATCGATGGGCTGGTCACACTACTGGGAGTTCGTGCAACCACAGCAAGGGGAATGGCTCAGAAAACCGTTGATATGATTTTTGAAAAACTGGGAAAATCTTTTGTTGCATCCGAAACGCAGTCAACTCCGATTCACGGGGGGCACATGCACAGCTTTCAGAAACTGCTTGACGATGCCATGGGAAAGAGACCTGCCGGTGCTACCCCTGAAATCATGACAGCGCTGGTTCATAATCACGGGTGTGACTATCCGAATGTGCTCAAATATGTGAATAAAAATTCACAATGGGGGTACGGGGCAGGTGAAACAACTGTGCTTCAGGCTGAGATCATCCATGGAATTCGGGAAGAAATGGCTCAGAAACTCTCTGACATTGTGTTCCGAAGGACGGATATCGGTACAGGGGAAAATCCGGGTGCCGCCGTTGAATGCTGTGCTGAATTGATGGCTGACGAAATGGGTTGGGGGCCGGATAAAACCCGGGATGAAATCAATGAGGTAAAACAGTGCTTTCCTCATTTTTACAGAACTATGAAAACAGGACATGCCTTATGAATATTCTGATTACCGGAGGAACCGGATTCATCGGCTCTCGTCTGGCCATCGAGTGCCGCCAGCGCGGTGACCGGGTGAAGGTATTGGGTCAAACCCATACCGATATTGAAAAGGAGAATCAAAAGATCATCGAGTCAGCGGGAGCCATTGTCGTTTCAGGTTCCATGATGGATCGCGAGCTGATATTTGAACAGACAGAGGGCATAGATGTGGTTTATCATCTGGCGGCGGCCCAACACGAATCCAATATCGCAGATCAGGTTTTTCGGGATGTAAACGTGGAGGGAACCCGGAATATGCTTGATGCCTGCGTTTATCACAAGGTCAGGCGCATGATTCACGGTAGTACCATCGGGGTGTATGGCCATCTGGATGGACAGATTGATGAACAATCTGTCTGCCATCCGGATAACATCTATGGGAAGACCAAATTGGAGGGGGAAAAACTGGTCCTTTCATACCGGGATAAACTTCCGGTTACCGTCATTCGGATTTCAGAAACCTATGGCCCCGGGGACCGACGCCTCCTCAAATTGTTTAAAGCCATTCAAAATCACATGTTTTTCATGATCGGGTCAGGTAAAAATCTGCACCATCTCATCTTTATAGACGACCTGGTTAACGGAATTATCCAATCAGGGCAATCCGACGCCGCAATCGGAAATGTGATGATACTTGCCGGAAAAAATCCCATCACTACCGATAAAATGGTTCAAACCATCGCGGATGAATTGAAAACAAAGGTGCCCGGATTTAAAGCGCCCCTGTCGATGTTCATGATGGTGGCCGTTATCCTGGAATTCTTATTGAAGCCCCTGGGTATTTCGCTGCCGTTTCATCGCAGAAGAATGGATTTTTTTAGAAAAAGTTTTGTTCTGTCCGGAAGTAAGGCTTTCGATATGATGAATTTTCAGCCGCAATATGGGTTCCGGGAAGGCGTGGCCGCAACAGCCGGCTGGTACCGTGAAACAGGCAAACTGTAGCGCAGTGCAGGGCCCTATACCTGCCTCTGCCAGGAGAATCATATTATGGAACAAATTTCGTTGACGGCGCGATTGGAACCCTTTGATACGTTCTGGGAAGCTCCGGAAAATATCGAAAAGGGGTTCAACTCATTTGGTAAGTTCTATAAAAGGAACTATTCGAAATATTTTCCGGAAGACAAAACAGCGCGCATACTGGTGATCAGCTGCGGGGCGGGATACTTTGTCAACCTCATGAAACAGGAGGGGTATACGCGCGTGCTGGGGATAGACTCCGATGAGGAAAAAATTGGCTATGCAAAAAAAAGAGGGCTGAATTGCCGGGTAGAGCGTGCCTTTGGTTTTCTGGAAAATAATCGCGAAGCATTTGATCTGATTTTCGCGGAACAGGAGATCAATCACCTGACCATAGATGAAATCGTCCATTTTCTGAAACTGTGCCGAACCAATCTCAGCGCGGGGGGAAAGCTGATCATTCATTCCCTGAATGGATCCAATCCGATTACCGGATCTGATGCACTGGCTCAGAATATCGATCATTTCAATACTTTTACGGAATACAGTCTCAAACAGCTGCTTCGATATTCAAAATTTAACAATATCACCATAAGTCCATTGAAATTATATATCTTTTATGAAAATCCCCTGAATTACATCGGGCTGGCCATCGATGCGATCTTACATACAATGATGAAATTATGTTTCATTTATTACGGCAAGAAAAATCAGATTTTTACCAAGAAACTTGCCGGTATCTGCATTAAATAAGATATTTTTTTCAGCCGATGGCTGAAGAGACCTGGCAAGTGAGGAAAGCAGATGAAGGAAATTAATTCTGACCGGTTGATTCGGGTGATACTCTCGAATGGAAGGCCATCGTTGATAAGAACCTATATGTTGCTGACACTCGGTAAAATATCGGTCAGCAGGTTTATCGGCTATGAGTTGTTGACCGGGTTGCTGGGGGCTTTGCCCGGTGGTATCGGATATTATCTGAGAAAAGTCTTTTATCCGGCATTTTTCAAGAAGGCCGGCAAGGGGCTCATTATCGGGCGCAATGTCGTGATCCGTAGTCCAGGTAAAATTAGTTTCGGAGACAATGTCATCATCGATGATAATTGTCTTGTCGATGCAAGAGGCGCGGGTTCGGAGGGTATCGTTATTGGAGATAATGTTATTCTGAACCGCAACACCATGATTCAGTCAAAGGAAGGGGCCATACGGATCGGGAAATGTACCACCATCGGCTGCAATTCGGTTATCATATCCATAGATGGTGTTGAAATTGGAGATGGGGCTATGCTTGCCGGCGGATGTTATATCAGTTCAGGTATTTATCACTTTGAAAATATCGACCAATCCATTACGGATCAGGGAATCTATTCCAAAGGGCCGATAACAGTCGGCAATCAATCCTGGATTTCAACCAGAGTGACCATACTTGATGGGGTAACCATAGGCTCTGGAGCGGTAATCGGCGCTGGGGCTGTCGTGGCCAAAGACATACCTGATTACGCTGTCGCAGTAGGTGTGCCGGCAGTTGTCACCCGAATCAGAGGCCAAATTCTAAAAAACGGTTCAGAGGGAAAACTGTAGACCTCTGTTGTAGAATTTTCGGGCTTGATCATAACTGCGGCCAGAATGTCGTGAGGGGAGTCTCGCCCGTTCCCGGCTTCTCCAGCACGATCCGGGGGATGCCGGGGCCATGAAGCTAAAGCGCAAAAACTCGGCGCGCCTCAAACAGTTTGCGCTTCTTAACGCTTCATGGCCCCGGCATCTTTTCCCCGGATCGCACAATGTCGTACGCCGGGAACGGGCGGGACTCCCCAGCTACATGTTCAGAAATATGGCCGCAGTTATGATCAAGCCCGAATTTTCTGTCGGTTTTTTCGGCTGCACATGCATAATGATCAGGATACGATACCAGCTCTGAGGTTTCAGAGGCGCTGCAACGCCTGGTTTTAGATCCGGGAGGATATTACGAGAAAAAAAATATTTCAGTTGATTATCAGTTGCATTTTGCTGGGTGTTTTTTTTGCCTGGATCGATGTTAACGAGTTAAAAGGCGTTTTAAAAACAGCCGATTACCGATATCTATCGGTGGCTCTCGTGTTGATGTTTATCAACAGGGTCCTGATGCCGGTAAAGTGGAATATCCTGCTGATAGCTAAAGATATTCATATTGCCTGGTTTGATGCGATACGGATTTATTATATTTCTTCATTTATGGGATTATATCTGCCACCGACGGTAGGGGCTGATTCGATCCGAGTGTACTATACCAGTAAGAAAAAATATCCTGTATCGGATATCGTCGCTTCTATCATTGTTGAAAGGATTATAGGATTTCTCGCATTAATTTTTTTCATTATCATCGGATGCTTCATATTATCATCCTGTTTTACCGATATGAATCTAAAGCTACATAATCTGATTTTTACGAGCCTGACGATGAGCTTTCTGTTCGTTTTATTTTTCTTTGTCTCTCTGAATAATTTCTTCATCAGGATAGTTGAAACATTTTTAGAGAAGCTGTTCCATAGAAAATGGATCGGTAAATCCGCGGTAATCGCTCATAAACTTTTTCAATCTTATGCCTGTTATAAAACAAAGAAGCACTTTTTGATACTATTCTATGTTCTGACCTGTATCGAGGTGTTGATGCCCGTTATTATCAGCTATATCATTGCTGGCGCGCTCAATGTCTCGGTGCCGCTATCCTTTTTTTTCGCCTTTGTTCCCATAGTGCTTTTTTTAATCCGGTTGCCCATCTCCATAGACGGGTTCGGCATTAATGAGGGGGGATATATATATTTTCTTTCATTAATGGGGGTTCCGGAGACTCTGGGCTTTGGCGTCGGAATTATCAATCATTTTATCCTGCTCATTGGTTTATTACCGGGGGTGTTTTTTTATGCGTTTGATAAATACAAAGACTATAATCAAACCAAACAGAAAATGACCATTCCTGACACGCCAATTATTCAACAACCCAGATGATAGAGGAAGCTGATTCACTATGTGTGGAATAACCGGATATATAAATCCAGACGGTGTAATGGATTCCGACCTTAAAAAAATGAATGATGCCGTAATGCACAGGGGCCCGGATGATTCGGGCATTTATATTGATACCGGAAATACCATTGGTTTAGGGCATCAGCGACTTTCTATCATTGACCTTTCAGGCGGCCGTCAGCCGATGTCAAATGAGGACGATACGATATGGATAACTTTTAACGGTGAAATTTATAATTTTCAGGAACTAAAAAAAGAACTTGAGAAAAATCATGATTTCAAAACAAAAAGCGATACTGAAACCATCGTACATCTTTATCAGGAAAAGGGAAACCAGTGTGTCCAGTATCTAAGGGGAATGTTTTCATTTGCTCTTTATGATACAAATAAGCGAACACTTTTTGCCGCACGGGATCATCTCGGGCAGAAACCCTTCTATTACTATCATGATGGCGATGTGTTTGCGTTTGGTTCAGAGATTAAATCATTGCTGGCATTGAAACCTGCGTTGAGAAAGATCGATGCAGAAGCGTTGAATGAGTATCTGGCAATCCGAATCATTACCCCCCCGCGCTCCATGTTTCGAAAAATCAGAAAGCTTCCCCCAGGTCATTTTCTGATCTTTCAGAATGGGCAGCTTGAAATCTGTAGATACTGGAATTTAAGATATCAGCCGAAACTCAGAGACAGTTTTGAAGATATTCTGGCGGAACTTGAAAACCAGCTTGCGTCTACCATAAGATACCATCTTGTCAGTGATGTTCCGGTCGGTGCTTTTTTGAGCGGCGGGATGGATTCCAGTCTTGTGGTTGCGATGATGAGAAAAGTCAGCGATAAGACAATCCATACATTCTGCGGTGAGGTCGATTATGAAAACTACAGTGAGGCGCCTTATGCCAGAATGGTTTCAGAACAATACCGAACCCGACATCATGAACTGAAGATTAAGCCTTCTTTAATCCGCACCTTACCGGATCTGGTCTGGCATCTTGACGAGCCGTCCGATCCGCTTTCCGTCTGTATGTACTCCATTTCAGAACTGGCTCGCAAAGAGGTAAAAGTGGTATTGGGTGGTGATGGCGGCGATGAATTGTTTGGAGGATATGATCGGTATTATGGGAATCAGCTGGTATCCTATTATGCCCTTATTCCTGAAAATATTCGAAGGAATATTTTTGGCAGATTAATTGATCGCGTTCCTGAAGGCTTCTGGTACAGGAGCTTAAGCCATAAGCTCAAATGGATGCATCAGCTCTCATTTGAGCAGGGGGCAGATCGGTATGCAGAAAGCCTGGGGTATTTTTACTTTTCAGATGATCAAAGGAAGTCTCTCTATACGGACAAATTTTATAAGGAAGTTCAAATATTTGATCCGGAGATCTGTATTAAGGATTATTTCAACAGTTCTAATGCTGAAGATATGATTGATAAAATGCTGTACGCCGACAGCATGACGCGAATGGTGGATCATCCGGTAATGATACAAGATAGAATGACAATGGCTCATGGCCTGGAGGCAAGATCTCCATTTCTGGACCATAAACTGGTAGAATTCTGTGCTTCCATTCCAAGCAGGTTCAAAGTCAGAGGAACCCGGCGAAGATATATTCAGACGCAACTGGCAAAGAAATATTTACCCTCAGCGTTGATAAGTCGGAAAAAACAGGGCTTCTCATCTTCGCTTCCGTATATATTAAATGATGAATATCATACGATATATGATAAATTTTTGAATACTTCGCACCTGGTCCGGGAAGGATATTTCCAGAGAGATGCCATTGATAGGCTGCTTCAGGAACATTTGATGAAAAAAGCGGATCATGGATGTAGATTGTGGTTATTATGCAACAGTGAAATCTGGTACAGAATGCATATCGAAGACGAAAGTGCCGACTCGATTCGGATGTCGCTGTCGAACCACGGATAACTATAGCTTGGTGAGCATACTTTCAAAACGAAAAATCGTGCGTGTGTTGTGCCAATCTGGCGAATTATATTAATCATTTTTCTTTCCCCTCGGTGGTCAATATGAATTTTCAATCGTTTCTATATCAGGAACACACGGCTGTATCTTACAAAACGAAAGATATTTGTCTGTTTGCGGCTATCTTGATTGGTGGGATGATGCTTCGATTCTGGGGACTTGGCAATGTCGGCCTTCATGGCGATGAGGAAACCATGGCGATGCCGACGATGCAAATCCTCAAATCCGGTCAGCCCATTCTGCCCAGCGGTCTATTTTATCCCAGAGGTCTTGGACAGCTGTACCTGATGGCACTTTCAGTCATGGGGTTCGGGGAATCTGAATGGGCCTTCAGATTCCCGTCTGCTGTTGTGGGAACCCTGGGTGTCGTGGTTGCCTTTTTCCTGGGCCGACGGTTCCTGCCGCCAAAATGGAATCTGCTGTTTGTGCTGGTCATCGCTTTATACCCATCCATGATCATCATTTCCCAAACTGCAAGAATGTATATTTTTGTATCCACGTTTCTGATGCTCTTTGCGATATTGATATTTCGCTGGGAAGTTCGTAAAACATGGAAAAGCCTTGTGGCGGCCGTGATCGCGATGCTCGTTTCCATCCAATTTCATCAGCTGGCAATTTTTTGTTCATTTCTGTTCTTTTTCCCATTTTTAAAAAGGCCGTCAGCTAAATCCCTGATTCAGGGGGCGGCGGGGTTTTCAGTGACGGCCGGGGCTTTTATGCTGTTCAGACGATGGGTGAATCTGCAGTATGGAATTTCCTATGTGCAAACCCTTTCCCTGCCGTCCGGCGGACTGTTTCACGCCAGTGGGTTGTCGCATGGCTTGACGTCATCAGGATTTATTATGCTGTTATGCATCATCGTGGTGGCGGTAACAGCCATGCGGCATCAATCGAAAAGCCGCGCTTTTTTGCTGGCAAATGCGTTGTTGGCGGGGGCAGTCGTGGTCTGCTGGCTGGGACAATACTTTGCAGGTTCCATCCTGTTCACTTGCGCCAGTATCCTTTATTTGCGCGACAGCAAGCTGAAAAGCTTTCTGTGGGTTGTGTGTATTCTGCCGCCGCTGCTGGGGTTGATGTTCGGGATTCAGTTTCATGAACTGGCCCGGGCAGCTGACGGTGCTTCAGGAACTGCTCGGATATTGAAAATTCTGGCGGGTACTCCATCCCCCCTGGTATTGATCACGTTTTTCAGTGAATTGCCGTTGGCATCGCTCCTTTATATCGCTGTGCTGGCCTGTGCCATGGTTCAGGTTGCTAAAGGGGCCAGCCTTCCGGATCATTTCCTGCTTTTTGTACTGTCGGTTGGGATGCCGTTGCTGGGTATCGGTTTTTTCAAAAATCGCATCCCGAATCGATACCTGTTTCAGTTGCTGCCGTTTATTATCCTGTGCTGCATTTCGGGTGTGGCCTGGCTGCTGCAAATTGAAGCCTTGAGGCGTCCTCTTTATGGAAGCCGATACTCACTTGGGCTGTTATTTTCTGTTCTGCTGCTGATGTTCATAAACCCGGTTGAGCTGTCAAAGAGCATCAATCCGGGCTATGATAGATTTCCAGATCACAAGGGGGCTGCGGAATATATCAGGGGGCTCGACAGGCATCCTGAAGATGTCATCATGGCCGAGGATGTTCTGCAGCAGACATTTTATCTCGGGAAAGTGGACTATTGGCTCAGATCTCTGGATGATGCCGGGTTTTTCGTCAAAGACATTGACGGGGTGTTGCTGGATAACTACACACATACCCCGCTTATCGGATCCGGGGCCGAACTGAAAAACATTCTGGAGCACGAGAATCGGGGTGCAGTCTACATTGTCGGCAGCGGTGAAACTGCAACATACAAAAATTATTATCTGGGCAATGGCATCATAGATGTCATGAGCAGATATCCATATGAAATAGTATATCAAGGGCGGGATCACAAAACCATGATATGGAGATACTCACCCCCTGGCAAATCAGCCACCTGTTCGGTTCTGAATATTTCGGAATGAGAGGGCGGGGATGGTAAAATTTCAGAAAACGTAACTAAAACATGTATAAAAAGAAGCACATGCGTGGGCGGCCCCACCATATTGCTATGATCGATGTTCTCAAGGGAGCTTTGATTATCGCCGTTATTACCGGGCATATATTGCAGGGGCGATTGAGCCGGAACTTTTTCCGGTTTCTGATCTACAGCTTTCATATGCCCCTTTTTTTTGCGACCTCCGGGTACTTGCTCAGTTATTCATTGCCGGGGAGCCTTAGTGGCAAAGCTTTGATCAAAAAGTATTATGGCAGAGTGGTTCAGCCATGGCTGGTGGCGTGGGCAGCTTATTCCGTGCTGGCGGTTCATGACTCTTTAACAATTGAAACGGTTGTCGATTCCCTCATTTTTCCCTATTATCATCTATGGTATGTTCCCACACTGATTGTGTTTATAATTGTTTTGCGTTTATGCACGTCCGGTTCAGTGACGCCGGTAATTTTGCTTTCCGTCTCGGCCCTGCTCGTTATTCCGTGTGAAGTTATGCTGAGCCTGGAGGATTCAGCGGAGCTGTCCGGATTTGTTAAAGATTTCTGCAATGTCTATAAACCTCATTATTTTCTTTTTTTTCTATTGGGGTTTTTAATAACCCGGGTTTCTGATCTGAAGCGGTATACAGCCGGCTTTATTGCGGCCGGAGCAGCCGGATTGGTCTGGAGGATTATTTCGTTCTGGGAAAATCATATTTCGGTGCTGAACATCGATTTTTACGTATTGAATATTTCGCTGATCCTTGTTCTTCTTTTGAATCTTGACAGTATACGTGTGAAAAAAAATGCCATGATCAACATTATTAAATGGATCGGCAGAAATTCTCTGCCCATATATCTGTGGCATGTGATCGTGATCATGGGCTGCAAGTCTCTGGCTACCCAGCATATCGGGACGTTTCACTGGTATCTGTTTACAGTAATTTTGTCCTGCCTGTTTATCTCCTCTGTTTATGTAGCATCTAAAATCAGCTGGTTCGATTCGATCCTGTTCGGCAGATCCTGCTCAGACCGATCCAGATGACTCGATCCGGAATCTCTCCGGAACGGTTGAACCCTGCGGCTGAGACAGAAGTGTCCCTCCGCCAGTCTTGTCATTTGGTTTTTGCAATGTCGCCGGTGACAACCCATCCGGATGGGAGCTCCATTTGTCAGAGATTAAAATTCATTCCCTTAAATCCCAGGCCCTCCATCTGTTTTTCGGAAAAATCCTTGCCTATCTGATTATCAGCATATCGCCGATCATTCTGGTGCGGCTGATTTCGATGACTCAGTTCGGCGTGTATCGGCAAATATTGTTTGTCGCATCGGTCGCGCTTTCCTTGATTCGGTTGAGAGTTCCCGGAAGTCTGTACTATTTTTTTCCGAGAAAAAAAACGGATTTAAGCTGCCTGATTTCGCAGACCCTTACGCTGCTGCTCATGGCGAGCATTGGCGGAAGTATTGTCTTCGTGTTGCTTGGGTTCGGGTTTCACCTGCTTCCCAGCGGAGTTTCAACTGGTTATATTCTTCCGATCGCGATTTACCTGTGTGTTGAAACGGTCGCTCAACTCATCGATCATATTTTTATTCTGGACAAGAAACCAAAGTTCGTTCTGATCGTGACCATTGCCGATCAGGCTGTACGGCTGGTACTTTTGCTGAGCGCGGCCCTGATATTTGACAGCGTTATGGCCATGGTATGGGCCTTGATCGTTCAGAGTTTGCTGAGGCTTGCCGTCGTGCTGATATACCTGTCACGAAAATATGTCATTCGGCTGGGCCTTCCTGACATGGATCTGCTGAAGCAGCAGGTGAAATATATTGCGCCGCTGGCGGCTGCCACGATAGTCTGGACTGTCGGGGGCAAGTTTGATGCGATTATCATCAGCGGTTTCATGTCGCCGGAAGACTTCGCTATTTATTCGGTAGGCGCTCTGGGCATAATGAATGCAGTCACTTTGCTGTACATATCCTTAGGTAATGTATGCCTGCCGCGTTTCGGGGAACTGGCCATGGAGCATGATTATCAGGGCATCACACGGATATGGCACAAGATGATTATCGCAAATGCCGTGTTGACCGTTCCTGCGGCAGTGTTCTGCTGCGCTCTCGCAGAGCAGTTCATCACCATCCTTTTTACCGACCGGTATCTGGCAGCCGCAACGATCTGGCGAATTAACATGTCGGCGCTTCTTATCCAGATGCTCGGATACGGATATATCCCGACCGCTCTCGGAAAGACCGGGGCTATACTCGTGTCCAATATTGTACGGTTTGCCCTGGTGATTCCGGTTTCTATTTTCATGATATCAAAGTTCGGGCTCACGGGAGGGGCGATCAGTTTTGTCATCGGGTTTTCAACCGAAGCCGTTATCCAGATCGAGACCACCCGCAGGACGCTTCAGCTCCGTATATCGAAGATTCTGCCCTGGATGACGATTGCGCGCATTATTTTCATCAGCGGGGTGCCGCTGGTGTTCCTGCCGAACCTTCTGGAACCGGGATTCAGGCCCCTGTTGACGCTGATGATCGGCGCGTTGGCTTATTTTCCTGTTGTGGCATTGGCGCTGATTATGACCGGCACTGTGGATCTGAATGAATTCACTCCTCAGTTGAGACGGTATCGAATAATTGACATTCTCATGAACCTGAGTCCGGCAAAGCGGAAAGGAACCGTCAGCGGTGATACGTCAAACTGAGAAACAGCCCACACCTGCCGCAGTGGTATGCGTCGACGGGTTAGGCATAAACGGCCTTGGCATCGTTCGATCATTGGGAAGAAGAGGAATCCCGGTCTATGTCGTGGGTGTCAATCAGCATCTGGACCTGGCTGCATCCAGCCGGTACTGCAGGGGAAAAATCCAAATCGAAGACGTTAATGGTGATGCTCTGTACTATGCGCTGGCCATACTGGCGGATAAAATCGGGTCAAGGCCGGTTCTTTTTTTTGACAACGACAGGATGATGAATGCCCTGAGGCCTCATGCGGAAGCTGTAGAAAAAAAATTTCGGGTGACTTCTCCGTTGAGAAACGTGGGAAATCTGGCCTGCAAGCGGTTTCAAATATCCGTGGCCCGGAGTATCGGCCTTGCTGTCCCGGATACATGGTATCCCGGAACATGGGACGAACTCTATGCCATTGATTCGGACGGGCGAACGCGGTTTATCGCCAAACCCGCTTCGGAGACATATCCTTTTGATAAACCGTTCAAGGTGATGACAGGAGACAATATCCCTCAGCTGGCTGATCGACTCAAAGCCAGGGTCGGTTCTCCTGAAGGACTCATCATCCAGAAATATATTGAAGGGCCCGACTCTCAGATTTATGTTGCCCTGGGGTATAAATCGTTCAGAACTGAGTTTTGCGAGGTGATGACGGGCATCAAGACCAGTCAGAGCTGCCCGGGGGCAGGTGTCATGGCCGTTGGCCGGGCTAAGGATTCCGGTACTGTCCGGCGGATGACCCGTGATCTGATTTCAGCATTGAATTACTCCGGCATTATCGGCGTGGAATACAAATATTCAATAACCGACGGTAAATATTATTTTATTGAAATCAGCCCCCGTGCGGAGCTGTTTCACACGCTGGGAGCGAAGGCGGGCTTTGACCTGCCGTTGACGGCATACCGGGATGTTGCCGCCGTTCAACCGATGGAATCCCCCGCCATACGGCGTGATGCCGGACATTACTGGATTTGTTTCCAGTCCGATATGATTTCGCTTCTTATGTCACGCAGAAATGGAAATCACAGGCGTTTTTTTGAGCCCTATCTCGGGAAAAAGGAATGGGCAGTATATGCATCGGATGATCTGGTTCCATGGATCAGATCTGTTCAGGACTTTGCTTTTAGTTACATTTCAGCCCTGTTTTTGAAGATCTGCAAATGATCATACACTTGGTATAGCGAACGGCGTCAAGTCGTTTTTCACTATTTTTATTTCAGAAAGAGGTCAGAATATGTCGGTTACCGTTATTGAAGCTACAGCGCAGAATCAGCAGGAATGGGATACCTATTGCACCAGTCATTGTGCATTTTATGCGCAGCACTGGTTCTGGCATGATACTCTGAAAAAACTGGGTTTTACTCCGATAAGCCTGATGGCAAGGGACCGGAAGAATAACATGGCTGGTATCTTCAGAGCCGCCATATTGAAAATGCCTCTGCACCGTTATGCCATATCCACTCAGGCTGATGGTAGAATGGCCGGAGGACCTTTATGCAGTTCCGAGGAAGCCTCCACCGCGCTTCTTCGTAAATTCGACGGCATATGCCGTGAAAGCCATGTGGCCAAGGCCGTCATCATGGCGGGAGTGTTAGGCAGCAACACTCCTTTCTGGAAAGAATCCGTTGAATCCCTTGGGTTCAAGGAGCAGGACAAAGGCAAATGCAGCTTTGTCCTGGATCTCGAACAGGGCGGCAGTGAAGCTGTTTTTGCAAACATGTCCAGACGGCTCAGGAACCGTATCCGCAAGGGGGAAAAAAAAGGACTCAGGATTCGTGAGGTCCGGCGCACGGATGATGTCAAAAAGTATTTTACCCTGAAAGTGAAAACGTGGAACATGCTGGGCAATTTATGCCCGCGTTCCGGAGAGTTCGATGTGTTGAGTCACAATATCCTGACATATGGGAAAATGTATATCGCGGAAGTTGAAGACAAGCCCGTCGGTGGCGCTTACTGCTATATTGACCAAAATTGCTGGCACCTGAAAGGGGCGGTAAGACTGGAACAATATGACAACTACGAGATTAACAAGGCGGTGTTCTGGCGGTTGATAACCGATGCGGAGAAGAGCGGAGTACGCTATATTGATTTCGGTTCCACTGCCATAAATTCGACGCACTATACCTTGAAAAAGTCGTTTCAGGCCCAGCCGTTTCCACTCTTATGGTATGAGAAAACTTATCATCCCCTGAGCATTAAACTCAGAAACAGCCTGATTCATCTTTCCTTTAAATGGTACGCCCCCTTGTCGTTCAAGTATTCATATGCGCTGAATCCGTTAACCAAATGGTATGAAGAGTAGGCTTTCTAATGTTATACAACCTTAATTCGACTTTATCGAACACGATGTTTGTCATGACCGTGGATGTGGAATCGGATGATGCCTGGCGCCATCCTGACAAAATCTCGCTGAAAAACCTTTCGAATATCCCGGCATTTCAGGCATGTTGCGAGCGTTATGGAATCGTTCCGACCTACTTGGTGACGTACGAATGCGCCACTCGTGACGAGGCCGTTTCGGTCCTTAAGCCAATAGCCGATGCCGGAAAATGTGAAATCGGTCATCATCTGCACACATGGACAACGCCTCCGTTTGAAAGGGAAGATCCTTCGGGGATTGATTCCGCATGGCTTCAGGCCTACCAGTTTGAACTGCCAGACAGTTTGTTCAGCGAAAAAGCAGAATGCCTGCGTCTTGAAATAGAAAAAACATATGGAAAATCTCCCACATCACACCGGGCCGGCAGATGGGGTATCGATCAGAGGGGTGTCGATTGGCTCATTGAACATGGCTTTACAGCCGAATCGTCGGTCGTCCCTATCATGAGCTGGTCCAGCAGCATGGGAAAATCCCGCAGGGGACCCTCCTTTTACAGTTCTCCTGCTACACCTTTTGCCTGGAGGTCGCGGTCCGGTTGCAGATCAGATGAGGCTTTTCTGATGGAAATTCCACTGACGGTGTATCGCCCCGAGTCTTTTCTGCCGGGATTGTGCATGAGATATCTGAAGGCCTGTATGCCGGGAAGCGACAGGGTCGACCGGCTTTACCGGAAACTGATCAAAGGAAGCGGGATGCTTCGCCCCGACCCCCGATATGGCGATGGCGCGTTGCGAAGGATGATCGACAGCTGTATCCGGCAGAAGATGCCGGTGCTCAATTGTATGATTCACTCCTCAGAACTGGAAACCGGCAGCAGTCCATTTTCAGCCACTCAACATGATTGCGACCGCGTCTGGGAATGCCTGGAAGACGTTTTCAGATATATCGACTCCATGGGAATCACCTTCGTCCCCCTTTCGACGGCAGCCGAAATTCTTAAAGGCAAAGTTTCACTGGCAGTGCCACCGTTAAAGATGAAGGAAAAATCGGTCACCCTTTCGATAACAGCGGAAACTCTCAGAGGCAAACGAATAAATCCTGTCTGACAGACAACGGGAAATTATCTCTATGAATATTATTTCTATTTATTTTCTGCTGCTCACCTTCTGGTTGGAGCAGTCTCTGGACTTTAAACTGACACAGATTACCGGCCTGAGTCTGATGAATCTGTGCCTCTATCTGATGCTTATCGTCTGGGTGGTTTCCATGATAACCCGGCGCAAGATCATTGAGCCTAATCCGCTTTATAAATATCTGGCGCTGATGACGTTTGTGGTCGTCATTTCTATTGTGTTGAAAGAGATTCGCGGCCATGCCGGAGATATGATCCTCAGGGATGAGATGATTGCCTTGAAATCATGGTTGAACCCGCTCGTCTTGTTTGTTGTGGTATACAATATTATAGATGATGAGGTGACAAACAGCAGGGTAATCCTTGGGTTGATGGTATTGCTGGCGGTTACGGTTACCACTACTCAGCTCGTGACATACGGAATTGTGGACCCGGTTTCAGATAAGGTTTTTGAAGATGGCCGGGCGGCGGGGTTTGTCGAGCCCAATCAGTATGCATCCTACCTGGTCTTGTTTATCCCGTTGATCATCACTTATATTCTCAATCACACGGTCGTTAAGACAAGAATTGCCGCTGCCGTGCTGCTCGTGATGGTGCTGATCGATCTTATCGGCACTGGTTCGCGGGGTGGATTCATTTCCCTGCTGTTTGCGTTGGGAGTCTATTTTTTTATTCTGTACCGACAGAAAATGGTACGGTTGATCACGCTTCAGCTGATCATCGCGGCGACGCTGGCCATCGTTACCGTCTCTTTTTTCGTAACGAATGCTCAGCTGGAAGAAACCGTGCTCGATCGTCTGGACATGAGTGAATCTCAGACTCTGGATGATTATACCTTCGGTCGGATTACACTGCTGGTCAATGGCATTGAACTTTTTCTGCAAAGCCCGCTTACAGGTTACGGGCAGGACAGCTTCGGCAAGATGATGCGGAAACGCTTTGGCATATCAGGAAATTCTCACAATGATTATCTTCTGTATCTGGTGCAGTATGGGATCATCGGGTTCGGTGTGTTTATCATTCTTTACCTGAAAATATTTCAGAATGTCTGGAACCGTCTGGAGCGATCTACCGACGTCTGGAAAAAAGCGCTGTATATCAGCTATATCGCCGGGTTTTCTGGCTATGCGCTTTCGATGTTGAGCGTCAATCTGTTTACCCCAAGGTATATGTTCTGGATTTATACGGCGGTGATGTTTAAATATATCCAGCTGGATTATCAGGAAGGTGCAGTCGCCGGCCGTTCGGCAAGTAAGGTCGTTTGAATTCGTGGGTTCGATCATAGCTTCCGCAGTTGCATTTCGGAGCTATGGCCGAAGTTATGATCGAACCCGAATTCGTTTCGGCGCAGGTATGTTCTCATTTGTGGATTATTGTCTCGATATTTCATCATTGATACCCATCCTTGGAATATGAAAATGCGCACAGACAGAAAGTCTAAAATACGCCTGCTTCACCTTGTCCAGACGTTGGGCGTAGGGGGGGCGGAAATTTTGATGTGTCATCATATCCGGGCGCTCGGTTTTAAGGATTACGAACATTTTGTGTATTGTTTCGGCAATGACGGGCCAGTTCGTGAAAAAATCGAATCTATGGGAGTGCCGGTGCGCCTGGGTAAAAAAATGGCCGTCCTGAAAACCCCCTTTAAATTTGTCGTTGCGTTTCTGGCGCTGGTACAGGATATCCTTTCGGTGATTCGAAGCCGTGATATACAGTTCATCCAATCCCATCTGGGACAAGCCAACCAGATGTCCATATTTATTTCGATGATATCAGGAATTCCGGCTTTTCCAACCGTACACAGCACCATGGCATTTTTGGATACCAGGAACTTCTGGGATCCCAGAGCCCTGTTGATCAACGTCCTGAACCATGCGCTGTACCGGTTGGCTGAACATGTCATCGTGGTCTCTGAAGAAATTAAAATCATCATCCGGAAACGTTACGGGTTGGAGGATTCAAAAATACTGGTTCTGAAAAATGGTATTATCGTAGAAGATGTTCATGAGCCATCGATATCCTGGGAAAAGGTGTTCGATACCACCGAAATGGGGGTGAAGATTGTCGCTGTCGGAAGACTGGTCGTATCAAAAGGCTTTGATATATTGGTGAAGGCCGTAGCAAAACTGGCAGCGGATGGAAACTCCAGTCTGCGGGTAGTGATAGCCGGGGAGGGAGAGCAGCGGCCTGAACTGGAAAAGCTGATCAAAGACCTGAACGTTGAAAATTTCATCCGTCTGATCGGGCTCAGAAACGATGTGCAGAAACTTATGGATGTTTCGGATATTTTTGTCATGCCATCCCGATATGAAGGGCTGTCCATTGCCATGATCGAGGCAATGGCATGCGGGCTTCCGATCGTTGCTTCTGACGCGCCGGGTCTGAGAGATTTTATCACCGACTACCGCAACGGGTTGACATTCCCGGTTGATGATCATGAAGCATTGGCAGTCTGTATCAAACGTCTTTTAAATAATGCCGGTCTCAGGCGTACACTGTCGGATAATGCCAGACGGTCTTTTGATGTAGAGTATAATATGCTGAATAATATCAGAGCGCTGGATGCGGTTTACAGGAACGTTGTTGCTTCGGCGGGATGATATCCAATTACAAAACACCTTAAATGTAATTCAAGAACGTAATTTGTAATTGATGAGGGGGCCCATCCGATCGCTGGTTTTTTAGCTGAAGTTTAAAATTTTTACCAGACGCCTGATATCGGTTTGGCACTTGAAATTATACCCTCTCAGCGCATTGTGACCTTTTTTCCCGGGTTCCTGATGGGTGATAAAAATGACAGGAACAGGATAATGGCATCTCTTTTGCTTAACCTTGATTTATTTAGTATTGCTTTTTAATTAAGGTTAAGGAGAGATGTTTAAAATGTATAAAATACAAAAACATGTTATTTGTATCTTATCAATGCTGATTATTGCATTTGCGTTCAATGAAGCGGCTTTTGCGATTCCCGTATTTCCCGGCGCAGAAGGTTTTGGAACTCAGACTGTTGCCGGTCGTGGTGGCCAGGTGATCAAAGTGACAAACCTTAACTCTTCCGGGACCGGCTCTTTAAAGGCAGCGGTAGAGGCATCAGGTCCCAGGGTCGTTGTGTTTGAGGTTTCCGGTACAATTGAAGTTAATGGGTACCTTTCCATTAAAAATCCGTATATTACCATCGCCGGCCAGACGGCTCCGTCTCCGGGAATTACGCTGAAAGGGGCTACGGTAGCTGTCCGGACACATGATGTGCTGCTTCAGCACCTGAGACTGCGTTGCGGAGATCAGGGGGGAATTGACCCGATTTATCGAGATGCCCTGTCTATTGGGAATGAAGGCACACCTGTCTATAATGTAGTGGTTGACCATTGTTCATTGAGCTGGGCAATCGATGAAACCATTGAGATGTGGTACAGCGGGCAGCATGACATTACCGTCAGCAACTCTATCATCAGCGAGGCGCTGTATGATTCACTGCATCCCAAGGGAGCGCATTCTGCGGGTGTGATTGCCGGGCCGAACATCAGCAATGTTTCCATCATTAAAAATTTGTTTGCAGACAACTATTTCAGAAATCCCTATATCCGTTCCAAGAGCATCAATGTATCCAATAACTTGATATACAATGCCGGGTTGTGGGGTGCCATGATCGAGGATGTTGAAAACGCCGTCGAGGCCAGCGTTGTCGGTAATGTGGTGATTCCGGGGCCGGATTCAGGCTCGTATGTAAACTATACCCTGACTCTCTGGTCAATGGCCCATGCCGGCTCCGGATCACATGTTTATGTCTCGAACAATGAATGTGTCAACAGCGCCAGTGATCCATGGTCCTGTGTCGATGACAGGAAGGGATATCGAAGCCAGGTTGAGGTAAAAAGCGCTCCGGTATGGCCTTCCGATTATTCAACAATGGAAAGTTCTCTGGTAAAGACATATGTCCTGGATAACGCCGGCGCCCGGCCGTTCGACCGTGATTCCGTGGATACCCGGGTGGTCAAGGGGGTAGAGGATGGAACCGGACGTCGCATTGACAGCCAGTATGATGTTGGTGGATGGCCGAATCTTGCCCAAAATTATCGGGCATTGACTATCCCTGCCAATTCATCCGCAGATGATGACGGGGACGGATACACGAATCTTGAGGAATGGCTGCATGCATTTTCAGCCGGAATTGGTGATACAGCGGGCGATGATACCGAACAGGCAGCTGACGAATCGGACACCCCGGCGGTTCAGGAAACGGTTTTCAGTTCTATCGATTCGGTTACAGGCGACAGCCTGAACTGGGCTCCCCTTACATCCGGTCGATGGGCGGTAGTTTCCGATGGCGGCGATCTTTGCTATGGAATCGTGACATCAGATTACAGCAGCCTGCCGGTAAGCCGGTTAGGTGAGTACAGCTTGGTTAACAATAAAACTTACAGCGACTTTACATTTAAGGCAAAGGTCAGAAGCACGGAAGATCTGTCCGCTAATGCGTCAGCGGATTACTGCGCGGTATTCAATTTCCAGGATTTGAATAATTATTATTACGTAATGGTAAGCTCGGTATCCAGCAACAGCCAGCTGTTCAAGGTTGTCAACGGAACCCGGGAGCTGATATCCGATGCATCCAATCTTTTTGTTCCGGATAACGCGTATCATGATTTGATGGTTGAGCGGGCCGGTGACAGCATTAAGGTCTTTTTTGACAATGCTCTGGCGGTGGAGGCAACTGATTCCACCTTTGCATCCGGAAATGTCGGTATCGGAAGTTTTAATGATGCCTGCTTATGGGATGATGTTCAAATCATCGAGCAGGCTGTGGTGCCTTCGACACCGTCTATCCCGACTGGATTGAAAGTGGTGGCTGCCCCTTGATTGTTTCAGTAAACCTGTAACACTGTAATGCAGTTCTGAAATGCTTTCCGGATGAGGATACGGTTCACCGAATCCTCATCCGGAGGCATCATTCAAAGATCTCATCCGCCGAAAAACCCGCTCCCCGATTTTCGGTCACCGCCTGGTTCCCTACCCCCCCCGAGCGGGTAATCCCGGTCGGTTCAACCCTGCGTAGTTGCTTCCTGAATATATCTTTACGGGTGTGCTTCACCTGACCGATCGTTACATCTTTCAAGTCTGACCTAACCGCCCGCAGTATCCGTCCATTAAGGGCGGCTATATTCATTGACCTTCTGAAAAATCATCCATCACATCCAGGGGGGAACGTTGACAGCTCAACAGCCCATAAACGTGATATTTGTCGTGAACAATTTGAAACAGCGGGGGGCGGAGCAGCAGTTGTTTAATTTTGTCACTTCAATTCCACCTCATGTAAAAATAGATATTTTCAGATTTTCCAACGGAGATGACGAGTTCCCCGAAATGTTTTCCGATAAAAGGATCAGGATATATTCCAGTAGTCGTAACGGGACCTATAATCCGTTACGATGGCAGTCGCTTTCCAGTTGTCTGAACGTCCGTAAATATGATGCAATGGTTACCGTCGGCCTGGGCGCTGCACTGCTTTTCGGGAGGGTCTGTGCCTTTTTAAACGGGATTAACGCGGTATACAGCTGCCTGAACACCTTTGAGAATTTTAATACGTTCCGGGGAAGGGATGGACAATATTTCGATATCCTGAACCAGACCGTGAATCATTGCCTTACGAAAATTCCGGGGAAGAGAATATTCAGATTCCTGCCGAATTCGGATCGTCTGGCCCGGAAAATCCGATCGGTCTCGAAAGGATACCCGACCCATACATTATATAATGGACTCAAACCCGGGGAGTTTGAAGCGGTAGCGGACTACAGGCCCGATGAGAGAATTCAAGCCATTCTTGCCCGTTTTAAAGGATTCCCGTCAGTCGTTCAGGTCGGAACCCTTGATGACAATAAGAACCAGCTGTTTACCCTCAGGTGTATTGAAGAGATCCGCCGGTATGTGCCCGAGGTTCGGTTGCTGTTGCTCGGAGATGGTATGAACCGGCAGCGCATAAGAGACCGGATTTCATGCGGCGGACTGGATCGGCAGGTTATCATGACCGGTCAGTTAAGCCGGATGGATTGTCTTTACCTGATGAGCCAGGCGAACCTGCTGGTGCTGACATCGCAAAGTGAATCATTTCCCAATGTTCTGCTGGAAGGCCAGGCACTGTCATTGCCAGTGGTTACGTTTGATGCCGGAGCGTCATCGGAAATTGTCGAACACGGGGTTACAGGATACGTTGTGCCTCCGGCGGATGAGAATGGTTTCAAAGATGCAGTCATACGCCTGCTGACAGACCCGACAACTGCCGTGAGTATGGGGCACAACGGGAAAAGCCGGGTATTGGAGGCTTTCAACATGGATAACAAGGTAAAGCGGTTTTTGGCATTGATTGAAAAGGACTTGCGGCACGTCGACATTTTATCGGGTAAGGTATTGATCAATGAACATATTGTTTCTGAACCATAATATCAAAGGCGTTGGTACATATATCAGATGTTTCAATTTCGCAAAACATCTGGTTCGGTTTGGGCATAGCGTGGTTATTTTGACCTCAGCGCCATCCTATATCCTGACCCCGAAAAGAGAAATGCACGAGGGCGTTGAAGTCGTGTGCATGCCGGATGTGTTCGGGAGGCGATTGAGAAACGGCGGTCTGGGAATTATTGATACGGCATTGAGATGCCTGTATATTCAGAGAAGACACTTCGATATCGTTGAAAATTTTGATCACAGACCCGCTGTGCTGTATCCTGCCTTGATGAGCAGGTATCTGCAAAAAACGCATCTCGTGTCTGAATGGACAGATCTTCATGGTACGGGTGGATCACTTGAAAATCGGCCTGAATGTCTTCAGAAACTCATCAGGCCCTATGAAGATTTTACCGAAAAAACCAGCAAAAAAATCGCGAAAAAACTGATCGTCATATCTCGCGGTTTGAGAAATATGGCTTTGAAACTGGGGGTGCCGGAATCCAGGATCGTCAGGATTCCCGGGGGCGCAGATGTGGAAAACATATTGCCCGGTTCGAGGATTGAAATAAGGAAACGTCTGGGACTGCCTGTAGATAAAAAAATTATTGCATATACTGCCGGTACTCATTACGATATAGAATTGTTGATAAAGACGGTTAATATTATACAGAAGAAAAGAAAAGACGTGGTACTGGTCACAACCGGCGCCAGCCTGGTTAAAAAATACAGAAGAAAGCTGTTTGATACGGAAAGAATAATTGAACTGGGCTTTCTTCCATATGACAGGTACACGGATTTTCTACCCAGTGCCGATGTGTTTATATTCCCTTATGTAAACAGTACATTAAATATCGGAAGATGGCCCAATAAAATTGGAGATTACATGGCGGCTGGCCGTCCGGTAGTGTCAAATCCTACAGGCGATATAACCGAATTGTTTGAAAAACATGAGATAGGATTATTAGCCTCTGAAGATCCGAATGATTTTGCGGATAAAACTCTCACCCTGCTGGATGACAGCCAGTTGAACGCCAGAATGGGGCTGAACGCGAGAAAAATTGCTGAACAGCAGTATGACTGGAAAATTCTGTCAGGAAGACTTGAAGATTGCTTCAGGGAAATCATGCTGGACGATCCGACGAGGTAGTTGTAACGTCTGGAATCCGTTAAGCGTTGTAGCGTTAACGATTGAAAAGATTGGTGAATATGGAAACAGCATTCGAAAGAGCTAATATTCTTAATATTCCCTTTTCCTGTTGTCAATTCAGTGAAATTTTGCGTGAAATCCAAAAAGGAATCAATGACAGGGACAGCGGCTGTATATGTATTACCAATACAGAGTCGTTATATCACGCGCTAAGGGTGCCGTCACACTTCCAATATATTCATAACGCGAGGTTTTCATGTTGCGATGGGATTGGTGTCGTGATTGCCGGTAAACTTCTGGGGCACAGCATTCCACGACTCAATGGCCCGGATTTGATGCTCAAGTCCTGCGAATATGGAACAGCGAAAAAATGGCGGCATTTTTTCTATGGAGGAAAGCCGGGCGTAGCCGATTTATTAAGCAGAAGCCTTTCTTCAAAATATCATGGACTGATAACTGCCGGCACTTATTCGCCGCCATTTCGCGAATTGACTTCTGATGAAGATGATCACGTCATTGAACTGATCAATGATTCCAGACCGGATATTGTGTGGGTGGGTTTAGGCCTGCTCAAACAGGAACAATGGATAAACAAACATATGGGTAAAATTCATGCGCCCTGGATGATAGGTGTCGGCGCAGCCTTTGATTTTTATTCAGATACAGTTAAAAGGGCACCCGGAGTTTTCAGAAATTTGGGGATGGAATGGCTGTATCGACTGTCATTTGAACCCAGGATGTTCAAAAGAAATATTTACAGTTTTTTAGTCATATGGCTTGTTGCAAAGGAAATTATGCGCAGAAGGTAAACGTTTTATTTCACCCCCCGCCTCATCGTTCAAACATAAAGAATCACACCGTCTCTAAAACGGTTGCTAACCAACCGGCCCGAGCGAGTCTCTTGAGCGTTTTCGAAATTTTTCCACAAAGTCTAATTTAATAGTATCGGCATTTCCATTTTTAGATCAATTTTAGGCTCCTCAGTCCGCCCGCAAGGGTGCTGAACAGAATCCAAAAATTAATAGCCGCAAAGAGTCGCAAGAAACGCAAAAAAATAAGCCCCTGATTTACGCGGATGAACGCGGATAGAAAAGAACAACTCAAACGAAGTTTCAGTTATTAATCATAAAAGAAAGATCCGCGATGATCCGCGCAGATTAGCGGCAAAATATTTTAATTTTCAAGGAGGGATACTCTTGATGCTCAGAGCAGGATTTATAGGTTTCGGCAGGATGGGAATTACCCATTATTCGATTTTGAACAGTCATCCGTCGGTGGATGTCATTGCGGTATGCGATCAATCCACTACTATGCTCAGCATACTGAAAAAGTACGTCAATGTAATGACCTTTACCGATTACAGGGAGATGATTGAAAAATCGTCCCTTGATTTTGTGATTATTTCAACGCCACCCGACTCTCACGCACAGATCGTTCAGTTTGCGCTTGAGAATAATTTGCATGTATTTGTTGAAAAACCATTTACTTTGTCTGTTGCGGAAGGACAGAATATTCTTTCGGATTTCAAATTCAGGTCTTTAATTCATCAGGTGGGTTATGTAAACCGATTCAATGAAGTGTTCATTGAAGTAAAAAAACTGGTTGATGAAGGCGTCATCGGAGATGTCAGTAATTGCTATTCTGAAATGTACGGGGCTACGGTTGTAAAAGATTCAAAATCAGGGTGGCGGGGGCACAGAAAGACAGGTGGCGGTTGTCTGTATGATTTTGCCTCCCATTGTATTGATCTGGCTGTGTATCTGCTTGGTCAGCCTGAAAAGGTTGCGGGAAGTGTGATGCAGAGCATTTATTCATCCGGTTCTGAAGATCTCGTGAGTTCAACTCTGATTTACGAAAACGGCTGTACGGTTGAAATAATGACCAACTGGAGTGACGAATCTTTTCGGAAGCCGACAAATATTTTAACGGTTTTTGGGACGAAGGGGAAAATCGTTGCCGATAAACATGCATATAAGATTTTTTTAAAAGAAGCGGATCCGGAGCATAAACTGGATAAGGGTTGGAATACAGCTTATCTTCCCGATTTGGCGCAAAGTGTCCGACTGTATGTCAGAGGAAATGAATTCACCCGGCAGCTGGATTATTTTGTCGGTCGCATCCGGAACGAAACTATAGGAAATATTGCTGGTTTTGACGAGGCATTTAAAACAGATATTGTAATGGAACAGATTGCACTGGACGCCTCATACAACCATTCTTTTCCGGATAACGATCTGAGGAGCAGATTGTTTTTGAGAAAAAGTTCTGAAAAACCATCTGCTTTTGGAAAAAAATAAATCAAACGGGGGCCCATCGCATGATTGACAACGTTATTTTCGGAGATAATCAGTTTTTCGGCATCAATCACATGTCCGAAGAAAAAGCCCGTAATCTGTCTGAAAAGTTCTCGGATTTGAAGGCGATAACCGATATTATAGAGATTGCATACGACTCCGGTATAAAATCATTTATGATCAATTCAAATGAAAGAGCCAGGGATATTTGTGATTACCTGAGGGCCAACTCATCCCGGTATCCGGATTTATGCCTGTATCCTTCCATGCCGTATGCACATAAATACGCCAATATGGTAGCTGAAAAAGGCATTTTCGCCACTTTGAAAGAAACCATTCTGGCAGATTTCAGTATGGGTAATATTATCGGTATGATAACAAAAGGTGGTGGGTCGCTGTTTGAAAAGGACATGATCAAGGTCATGCAGTTGCTGGTTGATATTGAAATGAAGATTTATCGGGATCTTACCGTTAAGGTCGTTTTCCTGCAGAATATTGTTTCTGATCTTCTGCTCGGTTTTGGACTCAAGGATTTTTTTATTGCTTTTGATTCTTATATCAGAAAAAAATATCATGCAGAAGCTGGGTTTGTTACCATGAATATGCCGAAGATGGTTGAATTTCTGATAGATTGTGGTATCGAAAATCCTATTGTATGTTCATCTGTCAATAAAGCCGGATTTTTAATGAACCCGGATATCAATTCATATGAAGCCACTCTTAAAGATAAAAAATTTCGTCCGGTGGCCATGTCGATTTTAGCCTCGGGAGCAGTCCCCCCTGAAGAAGCTGTAAAGTATGTCTGTCAGCACAATTCTATCCGATCCGTTGTGTTTGGCGCCTCAAGTCGCCAGCACATCATTGAAACTAAAAATTTGATTGAACGGTATTGTCAATTCTGAAGTCAATGCTCTTGAACCGGCTGTTGAAATCCTGCGCCTCAGGCCTCCATACGGTATTGTGCGGCTTTCGCCAATGCTTCTTCACATATGCTTGATATACTGCGATTTTCGAATCATTGCGCGCATTGTCTGGCGACTCGATTCTTGTTTTTAAACAGCCTGTTAAGCTGCTGCCTGAGAAATTCGCGATAAACCAGGGTGGGGAAAACCATGATATTTCTGTCCGCATTACTTTTATCCATGTTTATTACCATTGTGATGATTCCGGTTTGTCGGGATATAGCTATGCGTTTGAATGTGGTAGATATTCCGGATGAGAGGAAGGTACACTTGTCGGCGGTTCCCCGTTGTGGCGGTGTCGCTATGGCAATAGGTACATTGGTACCGATTTTGCTGTGGGGGGGCCGGAACGAGTTTATGACAGCATTGTTGATCGGCGCTGGAGTTATCATAGCGGCCGGAATTTGGGACGATGTGAAAAATTTGAGTTCCGGGACAAAATTTGCAGCTCAGTGCGCCGCGGCAGCAGTCGTTGTCTTATATGGCGGATTAAAGATTAAAAGTTTTGGCATGTTACTCCCTGGCGATGCACTTTTACCCGATATCGTAGCCATTCCTTTAACATTGTTTGTGATAGTCGGTGTAACAAATGCCATCAATCTGTCTGACGGGCTTGACGGCCTTGCTGGCGGTATTTCCATACTCAGCTTTTCCTGTATCAGCTACCTTGCCTGGCACACGGGGCATTTCGTTATTTTATTTATTGCAGCTGCAATGATCGGGGCGATTTTCGGGTTTCTCAGGTTTAATACATATCCGGCAAGGCTTTTCATGGGAGATGCCGGAAGTCAACTCCTTGGATTTGTTTTGATATCACTTTCTCTGAAGCTCACCCAGAATAATTTTGGTTTAAGCCCGCTGCTGCCGCTGCTTATTTTTGCTTTTCCTGTTCTGGATACCTTGACCGTCATGCTTACGCGTATTTACAAAAGAAAATCTCCCTTTGCCGCCGATAAAAATCATTTTCACCACCGGCTGATGGATTTGGGATTTTATCACACGGAATCCGTTCTGATAATATACCTTTTTCATGTTGTGTTCCTGGCCTTCGCGTTTGTCTATCAATCACATAACGAATGGGTTATTTTATCAGTTTATCTGGTTTGTTCCGGAATTATTCTCGCTGCATTTTTCAGCGCCAGGCAAACTGGATGGAAATTCAAACGGAATGAAATCGTTGATAAAGTGATTAAAGGCCGTTTAAAACAGTTAAAAGAATCTAATATAATTATCAAAATTTCTTTTAAGACGATTGAAATCGGGATTCCTTTGCTCCTTCTGTTTACCAGTTTTCTTCCTGAAAGCTATCCGGTCCATTTTACGGTGGGATCAGTGATAATTCTGGCTTTGATTACGGCTACATGGTTTGCATGCCGGAAATGGGTTCTCAGTATACTCGGATTTGCCTTGTATTTGTTTACGCCCTTTTTGATTTATTTCGGTGAAACCAACAGAGCTTCCTGGTGTCATTCCGGCGTGTTGATGATATATAATCTTTCGTTTTTAATCCTGGCCGCAGGTGTCATATTAACCCTTAAATTTACCAGGCGTACTCGTGGGTTTAAAAGTTCCCCCATCGATTTTTTAATCCTTTTGTTTGCTATAGTGATTCCGAATTTGCCGGATGAATTAATTAAAAATATGGAGATGAATTTCATATTAGTTAAGGTGATCGTATGCTATTTCGGATTTGAAGTGATACTTGGCGAGCTTCGAATTAGATCTATCGTTAACGTTCCAAAGGTATTGGCCTCGGCTTTACCCGTTGTGCTCACCATATGTTTGAAAAATTTCGTATAATTCGGTTTTTAATATCGAAACATTATTTTGATATCAGGTTTTGGATGATATGAAAATAAGGTTTTCCTGCTTTCCAGATCATCTTTTTACCGATTAAATTTCTCATGCTATTAAGTTAGTATGAAATAAAACATTAAATCAATTCGGTTAGGTGAATTAACTCACTCAATGTTTATGTCCTTCCGTTTATCAGTGGTCTTTCTACAAGCCTTTTTTAAAATAACTGATCAATTTTTTGGTAGAGAAAGGAAAATCATAATGATGAGAAATATCACTGCCATCCTGTTATGGTTACTAGTCATAAGTGCTGTCCCGGTTTCTGCTGATGCGGGTAATTACTTTATCGGCTCGGGGGATATTCTGGAAATTTCAGTCTGGAAAGATGAAGCGTTGAGCCGTCAAATCGTGGTGCCTCCGGATGAAATCATATCGTTTCCATTGATAGGCGATATAGACGTGAAAGGCATGAGCATTACGGATTTGAGAAACGCAGTTAAGGTAAAAATCTCAGAATTTGTGCCGGATGCAACGATTTCGGTTATTCTGATGCAAATCAACAGTCTCAAGGCATATGTTATCGGAAAGGTCAATAACCCCGGGGAATTTCCAATTTCAATGGATACCAGCGTGATGCAGATGCTGGCCAAGGCAGGTGGCTTGAACCCCTTTGCTTCACCGGGAGGCATTCATGTCCTCCGCCGTGTAAAAAATGATACGATATCCGTTCCGTTTAATTACAAGGATGTTGTAAAGGGGGAAGAATTAAAACAGAACATAACATTAAATCGGGGGGATGTGATCGTAGTTCCTTGATATTAATAAAGGCTGATCAATAAAAAGGTTAAACGACATGATATCAAAGACAGTATTTTTTTTGAGACGGTTTTTTTTATTCCTGATAATTGTTCTATCCTGTTACAGTTCGTACTCAATTGCTGCTGAATATAATCTGATACCTTCTCTCGGTGTCAGTGGTGAATACAATGATAACGCAGCGTTTGACAGAGACAATGAAAGAGAAGATTTTTTGACGACGATAAGCCCGTCGCTTGAATTCAGCGCTGCTACCAGCAAGGGAAATATTTCGACTAAAATTGCGGCTGATTTTTTGCGCTATGTTGATGAAACCGATCTGAATACCGAAAATCTGTATGCCGGATTGGATGCCGGGTATCAGATAACGGAACGTTCCGGTATATCGGGAAATGCCTCGTATATTGAAGACACGACACTTGAATCCGAACTTTTTGAAACAGGTCTGATAAACACCAGATCCGATCGCAAAAGATATAACGCAGGGGTCGGCAGTTCTTATAAAATATCCATGACAACTGATGCAAAAATCAATTACGATTACAGTAAAACCGAATATGACGATCCCTCAAATGAGGACTATGACTACAATCAAATTAAGGCCTCCTTTAATTACCGGCTCGATAACCAGCTGGATCTCATGACCATCCAACCCTATTACTCCAAACGGGAATCTGATGTCAGCAAAGCGGATAATTATGGGATCTCTCTCGGGTGGACCCGTTTGTTTACAGAAATTCACAGTCTTAAAATGTTTCTGGGCAGCCGATATACGGATTTAAGAGAGGAAGGAGAAAGCGATACCAGCTGGGGATGGGTGGCGGATGTGAATTTATTGAAAAAGGGAGAAAACTTTTCCTGCGATGCCGGATATAGCCGCGATGTTCAGAATGATGTATCCGGTGAATTGATTGAGGTGGACAAAATATATTGCCATGCGAATCGTAAAATTATTGGACGGCTTGGCGTTGGGTTTTCAGGAAATCTTTACTTTACCCGGTATGAAAGAGAATCGGATGGCGATATCCGATATTTTGAAGTGATTCCGTCTTTAAATTATCAGCTTACGGAAAAACACAATTTGCAGCTGGCCTACAGCTATGCGGAAGATGATGATGAGCAGGCTCAAGGAGGGCAGGCCATTCGCAGCAGAATATGGATTGCGGTTAATTTTAATTTTCCACAGAAATGGTGATAAATTAATAACCCCCTATAAGGAAAAATCCATGAATCAGGAGTTTGATGTTAAGGATCTCAAGGGTTTCATCCGAAGACGAAAAAAAATTTTTGCGGCCATTTTTTTATCCGTTTTTCTGATTTCGGTAGCCGTAGCGTTTATGCTGCCACCCATATACAGATCAGAATCCATGATCCTGGTCGAAGACCAGCAGATACCCCAGGATTATGTAAAATCTACCTTGACCAGTTATGTGGAAGAACGTATCCAGATGATTACCCGTCAGGTGATGAGCCGGAACCGGCTTCTGGAAATAATTGATCAATTTAATTTATACCCGGATATAAGAGGTACATACGAGACAGAGTCTATTATTGAAAAATTGCGGGATGATATTCAGCTGGAAACCATCAGCTCTGATATCGTGAATAAAAAAACCGGCCGAACCAATACGGCGACCATTGCGTTTACACTGTCCTATGAGGGCAGAGAGCCAGAAACGGTACAGAAAGTGGCTGAAGAGCTGTCTTCCCTCTATCTCAAAGAAGATTTAAGAACGCGAAATAAAATGGTTTCTATGACGACAGACTTTCTTGAAAAAGAAGCGGAAAATTTAAAGAAACAGATCCATCTTTACGAACAGAAAATCAGTGAGTTTAAAATGGCGCATTTAGGAGAACTTCCGGACGATTACGGGCTGAGTCTTCAGAGTCTGGCAAGGCTGGAGAACGACCTGGATCGGGTCAATACGGAATTGAGATCTTTGCAGGAGAGAAAAATTTTCTTTACAGGAGAGCTTGAAAAAGTGGAACCGTTAATTCCGGTTTTGACAGATCAGGGCAAAGTGTCCATGAATCCGAAAGAACGACTGAAAATCCAGAGGCTGGATTTGATCAGTCTTCAATCGACATTATCGGAAAAACATCCGGATATCATACGATTGAAAAGAGAAATCGCCGAGTTGGAACATCAGGTAGGCAATACGGATGATTCGGTGGAAAAGGTGCGGATGTATAACGAGCTGAAAGGACAACTCGCTGTGCTGACGGGCACACTGGGATCAAAACATCCTGATGTCATAACGCTTTCAAAACAGGTGGAAAATCTCTCGGCTGAGTTGAGCAGTTCCGGAACGGTTTCAGCAGTTGAAAAGATATCCGGGGAAAAGCCGGATAACCCCGCATATATCAGCCTGAGAGCACAGATCGGTTCAACGGACGCTACCATCAACAGCCTTGTCACACAACGCAATAAAATCAGAAGCGAATTGGAGGAGGGGCGAAGGAAGCTTGGCAACAGTCCGATAGTGGAAAAGCAGTATAAGGAATTAACCCGCGGTTATGACAGTGCCATGACAAGATATAATGATATAGTCAGCAAAGTGCTTGAGGCAAAACTTGCTCAGGGTATGGAATCGGGTCAGCATGGTGAACGATTTACCATCATCGAACCGGCTCCTCTGCCGGGAAAACCCTACAGGCCCAATCGGTTGGCCATAATTCTATTAGGTTTTATGTTAGCTGTGGGTTCCGGCATAACGGTTGCTGCGGTTCAGGAAAATATTGACCATTCCGTTAAAAATGCGGAAGAATTTTTCAGGCTTACAAATATCCCGGTATTTTCTGTTGTGACCATGGTGCAAACTGAATATGACAGACGGTCACGTCGTATCCGGAAATTGTTATGGGTTTTGCTTGCCACGTCTCTTGTTGGCCTGTTCATTTTGCTCATGAATTACTACAATATTCCAGCTGATAATTTGTGTAAAACGGTATTGGAAAGAGTGAAAAGTTAATTTGTATGCAATAAAATTCAGTCGAATCTGAGTGGGTTATCCGGGACAGGATTCTGACTCCTTTTTCTATTTTTTTCGTAACGTGAGCCACATCACTTAATTTAATATCTCTGAATCTCTGATTTTTTTAACTGTTTTTAAACGTATAATTTTTATACAGGGAGCTTCGTATGAGCAAATTGAAAAAAGCTCTGGAAAAAGCAAAAGAAGACAGAACAATCAATCAATGTACCCAGGATCAGCTCAGGAAGTATTCGGATTATACACTGAAGTTGAACCGGATAAATTGTGAAAGTCTCCGCCAGGAAGTTCAGGTAACCTATTCACAAACCAAAGTACAACAGATTGATCCGAAAATTCTGAAGAAAAATAGGGTGATTTCGTATTTTCAGGATAATCCTATGACCCAGCAGATCAATATGCTGAGAACTCAGGTGCTGACCAGACTTCAGGAATCCGGAGGCAATACCCTCCTGATAACCAGCGCCAATCCGGGTGAAGGGAAGACATTTACCACCATCAATCTGGGAATCAGCATCGCGTATGAAATGGATCGGACGGTTTTGATTGTGGATGCGGATTTAAAAACGCCGTCAGTTCATCATTATGACTTTTCCAGTGATTTTTTCGGGATCGACGTTGACCAGGGAATTTCGGATTATCTCATGGGGCGCCTTGAGATTTCTGAAATTCTGCTTAATCCCGGCATTCAGAAGCTGACCATACTTCCGGCGGGTCAGCCGCTGACGAATTCCGCAGAGCTCCTGGGCTCTCCCCGTATGGAGTCGCTGATGAACGAGATGAAGGGCCGCTATCCCGGAGATCGCGTCATCATTATCGATGGCCCGGCGCTGCTCAAATATGCGGATCCCGTTGTGTTATCCCGGTTTGCAGATGGCATTTTGTTCGTATCGGAAGAGGAGAAAACCTCCCGTGATGATATCAAAAGAGCTTTGGAATTGTTAAACGGAAGACCGGTTTTTGGAACCGTGCTCAATAAGTCAAAATCCAGCAGGGGATAGCCCATGTATGAATCGTTCTATGGTTTGAAAGAAAAACCGTTCCAGATACTGCCGGATCCGGGCTATTTGTTTATGAGCAAAGGGCATGAAAATGCCTATATCCATCTTGAATATGCGGTTTTTGAAAATAAAGGGTTTGTGGTGATTACCGGGGAAATCGGCAGCGGTAAAACCACACTGATTAATTTGTTGTTGAATAAAATTCAACAGGATATCCAGGTAGCGCTGATCAACAATACCTGCATTCAACCCGGCCAGCTGTTGAAGATGATTTGTCAGGAGTTTGAGCTTCAAGTCAGCGGGATGGATGAGACGGAAATGAGGGGTGTCTTTTACAGTTTTCTCCTGGAAGAATTTTCCAGGAACCGACGCGTGACGCTGATTATTGATGAGGCCCAGAATCTGGCCACTGAAATGCTGGAACAGCTCCGGCTGCTTTCCAATCTGGAAGCTGAAAAGCATCATCTGCTTCAGATGGTGCTGGTCGGACAGCCCGAGTTGAAATACAAACTTCAGCGCAAGGAGCTGGAACAGTTTGTCCAGCGTATTACCGTTCACTGTCATCTTGACGCATTGAATCCGGAGGAGGTGGATGATTATATCCGATTTCGGTTAAAGGTAGCCGGTGCTGAAAAACACGATATTTTCGGGCAGAAAGCTGTCGAATCAATCTCTAATTATTCCAAAGGTATTCCCAGACTGATCAATATCCTTTGTGATACAGCGCTGGTGTATGGATTTGCCGACGGGTTGAAGACCATTGATGAAAAGGTTATTGAAAATGTTGTCACGGCCAGGGAAGCCGGAGGCATTTTTACGAAATTCGGCGGAGATCATCCTGCCGGAGATGCTTCCGATAATGTCGAATCTGTCGAAGTCGAGGCAACCGGTTTTGATCTGTCTCAAAACCGGTTTCAGCTCATGGGACAGCGGTTTCGTCTGTTGGAAAACAGGATCGATTGCATGGAACAACGGCTATCAGATCTGACAGACGGTAAGAAGAGCCGGGATGTGATTGTCCTTGAATTGATGAAAATGGTAAAGCAAGGCATGGAAAGCCGTGGCAACCTGTTGATGAAATTTATCCGTCTCAAACACAATATGGAACTGATTCAAAAAAAGAGCGATCAAAAAAAAGTGCAACCGAAGCGTGATCAAAAGGAAGAAGAACCGATGAAAGCCTTTTATTATGACTGAATTATTAATTTAGTGGAACGACAAATAAGGTCTGAATATGACTATTTTAAATAGCCATCAGATTTGAGTCGTTTAAAAAAGCCGGGCCGGGTGCAGCGGTAGCTGATAAACATCGGCGCCCTGTTAATATGCAAAAGTTTTTGGTTCAGTAAAAGCCGGGCGGTATAGGAACCCATGGCCTCGTTATCCGGAATATGCGGAATAATCGAGGCCTTTTTTATGCCCGGGGGCGGGGATCATTCCGGGAGATTTTTCCAGCTGGGATGCGGGTTATCGTCTGGCTCTGGCCAATGAATTGACCGGCGATCGTCCCTGGCTGGGTGAACTGTACCTGGTGGCGGTGTTTAACCGGGCGCTGGGTGCCGAAGAGGTTACGCAGAATTTTACGGCCGGTTATAATCCATAACTCTGATCGACAACAATTAAAAAAAGCCGCTGTGGTATTTACAAAAATACCCGGCGGCTTTTTTTGTTTAGTGCCGTCTCGTCAGTTACCAAAAACAATGCCGAATAAAAACACCAGCGCCGGTATGGAAACCAGCGACGCCACAAAGCTTGTGAAGATGAACTGGTTGGCGTTTTTCCGGTTTCCGCCGGCGCGTTCCACCACGATGGGGATGGCGGTTACCGGCGGGACGGCGCTCTGAAGGATGACTATCCGCGTGGATGTTATAGGCCGGTTGAATCAGCATCAGCGGGGAGAGCGTGATCAACGGGAATGCAAAGTTTTTTTATCAGGACGAATTTGATGATTTCAGACATATAAAACTCGCCTTTGCCCCTGAAATCGAGGTAAATATTGCCGCCTAGTATGATCATCAATCCACTAAGGGTTCGCTCAGAAATAAGTTTGCAATTTTAAGTGTTGAGGCGCCTGTCTGGCAAGGCACGAAAGCACAGGAATATCAAGCATATCCCGAGCTTTCGTAACGAAGCCAGGCAGGATGCATCGGCGCTTAAAATGTGAAGTTATTTTTGAGTGAGCCCTAAGGGCATAGGCAAGAATAAATTGCGCTGGGATTGCGCCTGATTTCGGCGTTTCGCAAGAGACCTTTCCTTGTTCGTCTTCAAGACATATCAAAGCGTGTATACTCGTTGCATGTGCCCTTTGATACAACGCGGGGGACATGATATAAAGACACGCAGACAGGTGCAATTTGTTTTTGCCGGGGCCCTGCTGATAGGGAGTGTTCATCCAGAAATGGCTATTTTCCCCAATTTCTGGGTCAGGCTCAGATTTTAATCCTCGAAATACTCAATGTATTCCTCCGGTTAAAATCTTCGTCTTCTTTGAACTTGAAAAATTATTTCATTTCTGGACGAGCTCTATGGACAGCTGACGCCTGAAGGCTTACAGAAGCACAAAAAAATGTCCGGTCTGTTAATTGGAAGTTTGCCCTTATAGGGTTGATCCGGTTGTGTTTGACGGGATGTATGATAACACTGCCTAATATTTTTTTGAGTTTTTAGGGTTTGATCATAACTGCGGCCATAACGTCGTGAGAACCGTCCCGGCCGTTCCCGGCTTCTCCAGCACGATACGGGGGGATGCCGGGGCCATGAAGCTACACGTAAGAGAATATGGCCGCGGTTATGATCAAGCCCAGTTTTTTTATATTGTATGAGATAAAAATAGGTCTTGATTATGCAGCATTCATATGGAACAGATAAGCCTGTGCTCCGTGTTCCTTTTCCACATGCTTACTGGGTGATACCGGACAGATTCATGGCTGGAGGGTATCCGGGAGCAAACCGTCCGGATCAGACAATTGATAACTTGAAATGCCTGTTTGGCACGGGTGTTCGTCTGGTCATCAACCTGATGAAGCCGGAGGAATTATGTTGCAGCCGTAAGGCTTTGACTGATTATGCCGGGTACACAGACGGAGTCGCCGATTCGATGGGAATTTCTGTCGATCTGGTCAGCATGCCGATTAAGGATACCTGGGTACCTTCGCGGCGTGAAATGTGCAGAATTTTAGACAGGATTGACCGGGCTCTTGAGAATGAAAAACCGGTTTATCTTCACTGCTGGGGCGGAAGAGGCCGAACCGGTACGGTTGTCGGTTGTTATCTTGCCAGACATGGGCTTGATTTGCAGGGTGATAGTCTCCGCCTGCTTCAGAAACTGAGAAAAAATACGGAAAACAGCCAGCTCCCGTCACCGGAAACGTTTATACAAAGCGAGCTGGTCAACTCCTGGGTGAAGTGGGAATAAAAACGATTTAAGCCTAAATGAATTTTTTGCAGGTGTAACAATGAAGAAAATGTTTACGGAAATTGACAGGGAAAGAATCAGACAGTTTGCTGCCGATATTACACCGAAAACCTGGAATATTGTTCTTACCCCCAAGGAAGATAAGCTGGAACCGGGCACGTTAAATATCCTCCTGAGTTTCAAGGCGTCACAATATGAGGTGTATTCGGATGGCCGGGGTCAAACCTGTTATAGCGATGAAAGAGGCATTGAAATATGCCGGAGAATGATACCCGGTGGAATGCTGTTTATGGACCTTTTTGACATCGGCATTGACCGGAAGGGTAAAGTGGCTCAAATTGTTGTGCAGCTGTGGCCTCAATATCAGCAGATGAAAAAGGTATTGCTTCAGGAACTGGCACGGGTTGCCGTGATACGGAGGCGGGCGTGGGAGGTCCGCGCGTATAGGCAGGCCGGTCCGGTAGTCGTGAAAGAGGACCTGGTATGCGAAAGAAACGTTCGATTGACCTTGGATAAGGCCTTGTCATTGTTTACCCGAAGGGCGATCCGACATCATGGCGATAACTATCTGGAGCATAAAATGGTGTAGTCTGAGTCTGAGCCTGAGTCGGGGTCGGGAGTCGTCGAATTTCTGAGGTGTAAGATCCCTGCGGTGTTTTTTTCAACTCCAGAACACAATGGGTGCATGCCGGGATTTCTTCTGGATGATGGGTCACATACAGGATATGCGTCGGGCTCTGCTGACCGATGACATTGATCAATTCTGACATATGGTGCCGATGGATTGTGTCCAGTCCCTGGCAGGGTTCATCCAGAATCAGGAGCAGGGGGGATTTAACCATGGCCCTGGCCAGAAGCACCATGCGCTGCTCACCGAAGGAGAGCTGGTCAAACCATCTGGTGGCCAGATATTCGATTTCCAGAAGGCTGATCCAGTATCGGCCAGTGTGTTCTTGCTCAGTGCTGAATTTGTGGTAAAGGCCTACCGAATCAAAAAAGCCGGACATCACCACATCGATGCCGCGCAGGCGTTTTCGGTAGCGGATTTGAAATTCGGTAGAAATCATGCCGATATGCTTTTTGATGTCCCAGATACTTTCCCCGCTTCCTCTTTTTCGTCCGAACAGATAGATATCGTTGGTGTACGCCTGCGGGTGATCTCCTGAAATCAGGCTGAGCAGTGTGGATTTCCCGGCGCCGTTAGGCCCCAGAATGGTCCAGTTTTCCCCGGATCTGACAGTCCAGTTAATGGCATGGAGCACCCGCACATCACCATAGTCCACATTGACATCGATCATTCGAATCAGCAATGGGGGCCTGCGGTCATCTCCGGCGGGTTTGGGTATTGATGGCGAAGCAGGATATGGCAGGAATATCGGATTGAAACAGTCCGACCGGCTGTCGACTGGATGCCGTTTCAGGATATGCTCTTTTTTGCCTTGCGCAATCACCCGGCAGTTTTCAACACAAATCATGTGGGTCACAGCGGGGATAATTTCTTCCGGCCGATGGGTTACCAGAATCAGCTGCATTCCGTTTGCTGTCAGTTCACCGATAATGACGGCCAGTTGTTTTCGGCTGTCCACATCCAGACCGTCAAGGGGCTCGTCCAGTATCAACAGTTCCGGTTTTTTGATGAGTTCCCTGGCAATGAGAACTTTTCGCATTTCACCGGTGGACAGTGCCCGTATGGTTCGATTGAGCAGGGGAAAAATTTGCATTGTCTCAACGGCGTTATCCACATCTGCCTGACGGATGTGGATGTGTGATGTAGTTGGCAGCAAGAGCTGTTTCACCGTGGTTTCGCTGTAAAGATCGCCGCTGAAACAACGGGAATGATCCATTGAATCTTCCGAGGAAATCAGCTGGCGGTGAAGATCAAATGATACATAACCGATGGATTGAATAGATGATGGACCGTTATGCCGGAGAATCCTGCCTTGCACAACAGGCATCCGGCCGGCAACGGCCTTCACCAGAGATGACTTGCCTGAACCGTTTGGACCCGTTACGGCCCAGTTCTGACCGGTTTTGATGTCCCAGTTGGTGCCGGAAAGTATCATCCGGTTTCTGACGCGAACGGTAACCTGCTCAAGAGTGATAAGAGAGTGTTCTGAAATGTTCATATGGTTTTGCCGAGGCTCTTGTGTCTGATGAATTAGAAAATTATTTATATAATACCATATGCAGAGGCAGTCAACCATCGGCAGTCGTGAGTCCTCAGTCGTCGCCTCCACCACCCGCCATTCACTACAAAACTGGCAGGTTCCCATCCGGATTATTCATTTATTCATTCATCTGTACCTTCGGTCTTTAGACATTGACACGATCAGCAGGGTTTTTTATAGTCTTCCTAAAAATGCAGCCCTGAAGATTGTTACGGTTATGCCGCTATCCGGTCTGACCAAACCCATAAAATGAGGTAAAACATTATGCAGCTGTCATCTTTAACTGCCATTTCCCCGGTGGATGGCCGTTACCGCGGAGCCTGCGGGAAACTGGCGGATTACTTTTCGGAAGGCGCTCTGATTCAATACAGAATTCGCGTGGAAGTGGAATATTTTATTGCGTTGTGCAACGTGCCGCTTCCTCAATTAAAAGATTTTGACAAAACAAAATTTGAACCGCTCCGGCAGTGCTATAGAAAGTTTACCATCGAAGACGCTGAAAAAATAAAAGATATTGAAAAAATCACCAATCACGACGTAAAGGCGGTGGAATATCTGCTGAAAGAAAAATTTGATCACCTGGGACTGGAAGCTTACAAGGAATTCATCCATTTCGGCCTGACCTCCCAGGATATTAACAATACGGCGCTTCCCTTGTCGTTGAAGGAGGCGTGGATGGAGGTGGTTAAACCGGTCCTGGACGATGTGGTCAACGTACTGGAGCAGATGGCCAGGCAGTGGAAAGATGTGCCGATGCTGGCGCGTACCCATGGTCAACCCGCTTCCCCGACCAGCATGGGAAAAGAATTTTATGTGTTTGTGGACCGGCTCAACAGCCAGATGCAGCTTTTGGAATCGGTTCCGTTTTCGGCAAAATTCGGGGGGGCTACCGGTAACTTCAACGCTCATCATGTGGCGTATCCGGACATGGACTGGATATCATTCGGAAACCAGTTCGTAAATTCCGTTTTAGGACTTGACCGTTCAAAAGTGACCACGCAGATCGAGCATTATGATAACCTGGCGGCCTTTTTTGATAACATAAAGCGCATCAATACCATTTTTATTGATCTGGCCCGGGATATATGGACTTACATCTCTATGGATTATATAAAACAGAAAATCAAGCCGGGAGAGGTTGGATCATCGGCTATGCCGCATAAGGTAAATCCCATTGATTTTGAAAATGCCGAAGGCAATCTCGGGATAGCCAATGCCCTGTTTGAACACCTGTCCGCCAAATTACCGGTTTCCAGGCTCCAGAGAGATCTGACCGATTCGACGGTTACCCGCAATATCGGGATTCCGCTGGCCCATACACTCATTGCGTTGAAATCCCTGCTGAAAGGAATGGGTAAGCTGATTTTAAATGAAAATGTGATTCGAAAAGACCTTCAGGACCACTGGGTCGTTGTGGCCGAGGCGATCCAGACGATTCTGCGCCGGGAAGGGTATCCAAAACCCTATGAGGCGCTCAAGGAATTGACCCGGACCAATATCTGTATCGATCAGGATGTGATCGCAGAATTTATACGGAAACTTGACGTATCCGAATCCGTTAAGGAAGAACTGTGGGCCATCACGCCTGAAAATTATACCGGGATTTATGATTTCTGATCCGATGCCATGGAAAAGGAAAACCAGCCGGCTCAGCCTTGGCAAAGCTTGAACTTGTCGCACAGCTCGTTGAGCTGGTTTTCCTTGATATGAATAAACTCCACGCCAATGCCGGGTAACTGCATTCCTTCACCCCACGGGATAATACGGCGAATCCGTCCTGAAATGGGTGATTGTTCACTCAACTCCTGAATGACAAACTCAATATCCGAGTCAATCTGCCTTGCCGTGCTTGTGATAATAAAGCAGCCCCCTTTGGATATGTCGAGTGTCACGGTTTTTTCTGTATCATACGGGGGGGGAGACGTCTTGTACCAGACGGTAACATTAAGATGGACATTTTTCCGAAGAGCGGATCGCATCTTTCTTGCCGGAAAGCTGCGACATTCGGTTCGGACGAAGGCATCCAGACTCACGTCGCCCTTGGTTTTGCCATAATACAGGGAATGAATTTCGTTTTTTACGGCATCATAATTGAGTTGCATAATCGGAAATTGATCGATGATGGTGGAAAGAAATTTTTTTTCCGTTATAGGCGATTTGATCAGGATGGGCAGGTCAATCAGAATTCCATTATGAGCAGTTTCAAGCAGGGAATCGTGTAATGCCTTGATTGAATGGACAATATCGATAAGAATGCCGAATTTTTTGATCGCGTCAAGGTAGATTTCAGTTGGTTCCCCAGGCCTGGCAGCCAGTATAACTCTGATATCATTCATCTCGGATTCCGTTCAGTATGAATTTGCATATGCTATTGTCACAGTACGATCTGGAAAAACCATGGCCGTTAAGATTCCATTCCGCGGCCTGAGTTCAGGGGCAGGAAAATTCCGAGAACGTAATTTTTTTATAGATAAATAAAATATAATGGCAAGTGGTGTCAAGATTGAAACTTTTCGACTTCCGGAAATCGTGTTGGTTTATTCCTTCGGGCTGACCTGCGTTTTTCGAAACAGGCCGTCTCATGACGGCAACGCCCCCGCTTAAAATAAATTTTTCACAGGGTTTTTGTAAAGACTGCAGCGTTAATCAACTCCGTTTTTTTCCGTCTCTCTTTTCATTATGAAGGGATGAATTTATCATCGATTGGGCCTGAAACGTGTTTGGGTCAGAACGTTCAGTCAATTATTTATGAGCAAGCCCGATCATGAATCGTAATTTACTCTTTTTTTAAAAAAAGAGTAATAAATAAAATGTATTATATTTATATAAAAATATAAAAAACAGATAGATATAAAATTATTTCAGCCGAATTGTGTCGGATACATAAGTCTATTTTTTCAGCTGAAACCGTTCTGACGTAAATAACACAGTGCGTTGATTGAGGGGCAATTATTGGGTGAAAAGGTTTTGTGCTTTTCCGTTCAGCTCGGCGCCATAGTGTCTTTGTAATAACATATTATTTTATATATTAATATGTTATTGATTTAAATCCACTGTCGTCACGGTCATTTATTTTAATGATTTCGCGTGTAAAAGACAATTAAATTCAAAAAATATTAAATAAAAAGCTTGACATTATGTTGCGTATAAATTACTTAACCGGGTACTTATTCGTGACGGTTTAACAAAATAGAATAATGTTCAAAATCAATAGAATATAAAATAAATGTAAGAAATAAATTTTCATCTAAATTAGTTATGTGCGTGATCCTGTGTCATAAACACGGTTTCAATCCAATTATCACCATTTTCCGCCTCCGTTTTTATCTTCCGTATTAATCCTGTAAATCTGCGACTGAACCGGGGATATCGCTGAGGGTAAAGTAAAAATCATAATGAAAGGAACGTTACACCATGATTTATGCCGCTAGAATTACCGGAACCGGGTCTGCTTTCCCAAAACAGTCCTTTACCAATGAGGATATCGTAAAAAAGCTGGCCGAAATGGGGGCTGAAACCAGTGACGCATGGATACGGGAAAGAACCGGGATATGCGAGAGGCGGGGATCCGATCCGCATGATCCTGAGGAACGCAATTCATCCCTCGGAAAGGCTGCCGCTTTGCAGGCGCTTGAAATGGCTGGCAAGAGCCCGAAAGACATTGATCAGATCATTTATGCCACATGCTCACCGGATTCACTGATGCCGTCCACCGCCTGCTGGCTTCAACATAAAATCGGTGCGTCAAATGCATGGTCTATGGATGTAAATGCCGCATGTTCAGGATTTTTGTATGGATTGTCCACCGTTGAAAAATTCATTCAATGCGGTCAGGTAAAAACCGCTCTGGTGGTCGGCGGAGAAGTGTTGAGTTCATTTGTCAACTGGGAAGACAGGAATTCATGTATATTGTTCGGCGATGGTGCGGGCGCCGCAGTTGTCGAAAGTGTGCCTTTCGATTCATCGCGTAAAATCTTATCCAGCCATCTGCGTTCAGACGGCGACCTCTGGAGACTGCTTCATATTCCGGCCGGCGGAAGCGCAATGGAGGTCACGCCTGAACGCTATCTGCAAAAGCTGCACAAAATTACCATGAATGGTACTGAAATTTTCAAAGTGGCGGTCAGGGCGCTTTCGGATTATGCAAATTTTGCGCTGGAAAGCAATCACATGACGGCAGCGGATCTTGACTGGTTTGTGCCGCACCAGGCCAATCGGCGAATTATCGAAGCGGTGGCAAGGCGCATCAATGTGCCGATGGAAAAAATTGTCATCAATCTGGATCGTTACGGAAACACATCCGCGGCTACGGTTCCGACCGCATTGGATGAAGCCGTACGTGACGGTCGAATAAAAGAAGGACAGACCGTCCTCCTGGATGCCTTCGGGGCCGGACTGACGTATGGGGCGGTCTTGATGCGGTGGTAGGAGAAAAACGCTGGCTAAACGTAGAACAGCAGAATTTTAAACAAGGATAAAGCGATGTTAATCGATGATTTTTTTAAACGCGGAAAAGATTTTCTGGGGTGCGAAATTCCAATTATGTGCGGCGCCATGACATGGATCAGCGATCCCAAGCTGGTCAGTGCGGTTGCCAATGCCGGAGGCTTCGGGTTGCTGGCCGGAGGTAACTCGCCGGTAGAGATATTTGAAAACGAGATTCTCGCTACCCGTCAGATGACAGAAAATCCCTTTGGGGTTAACCTGATTACCGTTGCTCCGGTATACCATGATCAGCTTCGGATGGTCTGTGAACAAAAATGTGACGTGGTCGTATTCGCCGGCTCTATCCCGAAATCATTCGAAATTGAAATGGCTAAAAACTCCGGGGCAAAAGTGATCTGTTTCGCGTCTACCGGAACGCTGGCAATGAGTCTGATTGATCGGGGGGCTGATGCACTCATTCTTGAAGGATCCGAAGCCGGGGGGCATATCGGTCCGGTATCGTTGACCGTTCTTCTTCAGCAGATTCTGTTCAAGGTGGACACGGTGCCGATTTTTGTTGCAGGTGGAATTGCAACAGGCCGTATGATGGCTCATATGCTGATGATGGGGGCAGCCGGGATTCAGATGGGAACTCGCTTTGTCATGTCTGAAGAATGCAGTGCGCATCCGAATTTCAAGGAGGCGTTCAAAAAAGCCAATGCCCGTGATGCCATGGCAACTCCTCAATTTGACAGCAGGCTTCCTGTCATTCCTGTGCGGTCTCTCAAAAATGAAGGGACCGTTAAATTCGGAAAACTCCAGCTGGAATTGCTTCAAAAACTGGATGAAAATGAGATTGACCGTGTGGAGGCCCAGCATGAAGTCGAGCGTTTCTGGATCGGTGCGTTACGAAATGCGGTTGTGGAAGGGGATATAAAAGGGGGTTCGATCATGGCGGGACAGTCCGTCGGCCTGGTCGATACAGTTAAACGTATCCGGGAAATCATGAGCGAAATGGTGAATGATGCCGAGACAGAACTTCAAAAGCTGAAGGGCATTTTTGAAAGTAACTGATTTGCCGGGTCAGTCATAACCGAAAACAGGAATCACATGGTGCCCGAACGAACCCCTGATAATTGGATGCAAAACTTCGCGCACATTTTAAACATACTGTCACCATGATAGTATAAGAGCCAGGAATGCTGACCTGCGGGCCGAAAGGAGGGGGATGGCTTTTTATAAGAAAGAGGAATCATTTTGTAAGAGAGGGCTTTGGCTTTTTAAGAATATGGCCGACGATAGTGGAAATATTTTTGCTTGATACCTCCAGATGCGCCGTCAATTGTTTTCTGGCGGTCTGGTAATCTCCGTTTTTGATTGATTCGAAAATTTTTTCATGATCGTTATGGGCCTGATTCGAGTTTTTAGCATCGGAAAAATAAATATAAATATATCTGCTCAGATTACGTATCAACGTCGTAATGTTTCGACTGATATAGGAGTTGTTCAGCGTGTCGACGAGCGTTTTATGGAAGTTTAAACTTAATTTTTGAGATCTGTAAATATTTTCAGGAGTCAAAGAATTTTGAAATCTGCTTTCTTTTATTTCGACCAGCAATTTTTCCATTTCTGGTATTTTTCGGATGTTTGCCTGTTCAAGATGCCTCAAGGCATCTAATTCGATTAGTTGTCGAAATTGAAAAATATCGGTTATTTCCTTGATGGATAGCTCCCGGACATAGATACCTTTTCTGGGAACGCTGATGATCTGGCCTTCCTGCTGCAATACGCGAAAGGCCTCCCTGAGCGGCGGACGGCTGATGTTGAAATCGGAAGATAATTTCATTTCGATGAGTTTTTCGCCCGGTGCAAATTCTCCCAGAATTATTTTCTTCCGAATTAGTTCGATAGCCGCCTCAGTAACACTTAAGATTATCATGGATTTTGTGCTCGTATTTGTTTGTACCGCCATATAAATGGGGGATGTTTGTAAATAAATGGTTGTTTGCAATCAGTAAAAATTTAGAAACAGCTCTACTTATTGATGAACTCATAAAAAGTACCCACACCCGTCATTTCCAAGTAGGCGGGAAGCCAGAACGTGCTGAAATGAATATATCTATTATTTGGGTTGAATTTTGCATAATAACTTAATTTGGGACCGTTAATCAACAAAATTTTTAGATTTAAATTGTTCGGTTGAGGCGTATGTTAATTTAGTCTTAAAAGAAATTGGCGGTTAATTTTATATAACCAATTGTTTTTGCAAGTGAAACGGTGCATTTGCTGCCGCCGACAGCAAAAATCATCGGCAAAACAAAGATTTTTTTATGGAATTACAGAATCCGCTTCCAGAATTCGGTTATGGATGCGTTTCAGGGGAATTATAAAGAATTGAAGAGAAAAATATGCGGTGTTCTCGGCAGATTCATCAGGCCCCGCTATTCTCCGTTAGAGCCAACAACTTAATTTTATTGAAAGTGAATAGCAAAATTTTGTTTTACTATCGCCTGTTCGTTATATAAGTTTGATTTGTCCGTTTGAAAAAAAATTGTGAAAGCGGTTGGAAAGTAGTTGCCAAAATTTTAAAGTTTCAAACAGACGGACAAATTTGACTCACCAGCCTGTTACAAAAAAAATCGATAATGTATCCCTCGTTTCGGGTTGCACCGGAATAAAATCAGCATTTGTTTCAATTTTACAACCCCCTATCCCCGAATGAAATTTTTCCAAATTTTTAAGCCGATGCTTTAAAAAAATCACAACTATTTAATTATAAATGAATATTTAAATATTTAGAAGGCTATTTTTTTTCTTGACACTTAATGTATAATTGTATACAAACTAACAAAAATACAAACAGACAAAAATACAAACAGACAAAAATACAAACGTGAGTGTGCTAATGATAGAAATTATCGGGGTGACAGAAGCAGCTACCAAGGCGATTAGACGAAAAATTATATCTGGTAAACTTGGGCCATCTCAAAAGATAGTTGAATCCGAGTTAGCTGAGAATTTGGGGATCAGCCGACCTTCGCTTCGAGAGGCTTTTCGGATTTTGCAACAGGAAGGGTTGCTGGTGGGAACACCCCGAAAAGGCATGAGCGTTGTGGACCTTTCGATAGGCGATCTGAAGCATATCTATCAGTTTCGCGGGATGGTTGAGCAGTACGCTATCGAAACTTTTAACAATGACAATTTGGCGGTTCTTGAAGAATCGATTGTTGAAACCTCGGACTGGATCGACGGGCATAGCAATATGGATACGGAAAGTCTGTGGGTTTTTCGAAAAAAAATTACCGATTTTCATGTTGCACTCGTCCAAACGTTGGATAATCCATATATCGATCGATCATATACATGTCTGATATCGAATCTGGCGCGGTATCATTTTTTGCAATTTTACTCAGACGGAACACATCATTCGGTTGAAGACCACAAGAAAATACTGAAATTTTTAGAACAGGAACAAACAGAAGAGGCAAAACGGTTTTTGAAAGAGCATTTGAACTGGTCCTATCAGTCACTTTATAAAATTGTGTCGAATAAAGTAATTAATAGTTAAAAAACGGGCGCTAAACCGGGCTGATTTAACTCTTTGACTGCAAAAAAGTGTTTCGAAAAAAAGATGATTCAGCACGAATTTCATTATGAAAAGGAGGTGGTTTTCGGGACAGGAAACGAGAGTTAGAACTTGTTGGTATGAGAATGTACGGGGCTAAAACAGAAATTGAGCGATTTAGAGACCTAAAAACGTATTAAAAAAAAGGAATAAAAAATGGCAAGATTTTCTGGAGAATTTAAGATTAGTGAAAAAGATGCAAAACTCGTTGATGGTATCATCGCAAGAGCACCTGAAAAGAAAAGAAACAATGAGCCTGCCATTCAGAAGTATGGAAATGAAAAATACAATTTTGAAGTTGAGCGGAGCACCTATAACACCCGCGTAAAACAGTTTCCGTGGAATTATGTTGCACAACCGATGATCGGTACCTGTGTCCAAGGTTGGAATTGCCATACGGAAGCTGGAAATCGACTGAAAGATCTTGGGGTTAAACATGCCTATATCGTGACAACCGGTCTGCGCGGCACCGGTATTGTCGAAGAAATGCAGGCTACTCTGAAACAGGCCGGTGTTGCCTATACAGTTGGTCCCTTGACACATTCCAACCCCAGAATTACGGATGCCGAAGCCGGCGTAAAAGCATTCAAAGAAGCCGGATGCGACGGTGTCCTCAGCATTGGTGGCGGAAGCTCTCATGATACCGGTAAGGGCATTCGTCTGCTTCTGTCCAACCCGGATAAAACGATATTTGACGCTCGTGCGCTGCTTCAGCCGCATTGGATGGAAGCATCCCTGAAGCTAAAGTACATCACGACGCCTCAGGTAGCCATCAATACAACCTGTGGTACCGGCGCTGAAATTACCCCGTTTGCCGTTTACTCTGACTGGGATAACCGATGGAAATTCAACATCATGGCAAACGGCGGAATGCAGCCCAATGTTGGCTATGATGATCCGTTGTTTTTCCGCTGCATGCCTGAGCACATTGCGGCTCAGACCGGTATTGACTCCCTGGTTCACGGACTTGGCGGCGTAATGTCCAAACTTGAGAACGAGAGCGCCCGAGCGGTCGGTATGGCTGCCGTGAAAATGACGTTCGAAAATCTCGGAGAATTTGTTTACAACCGCTGGAATGATAAAGCCTGTGAAAAAATGTGCTGGGCTCAGCATCTGGGCGCATGTACATATGCACTGGGCGGAGGCGTCGGCCTGATTCATGCCCTGGCCCATCAGATCTCAGCGATCAATGACATGCATCATGGAATGGCCAATGCTGTATTCGTGGTGGAAGGCTTGAGAATGAACAAATTTGCCGCACCTGAAAAAATGGCAATGATGGCCAGAAACTGCTGCGGAATTGATATCACCGGTCTGAGCAAATGGGATGCTGCTCAGAAATTTATCGACGCCTGTGAAGAGTTGAGAAACGGTGTCGGAATTAAGGACGTTCGCCTGAGTACTTACGGTCTTACCAAGGATGACTGTTACTGGATGTCCAAACATGCCGTCAACGACTTGAACCTGGAAGCCAATGTCCGGGATCTGACGGAGCCTGAAATCGAAGCAATGCTGGTAGGGATGCTCTAAATCTAATGGGGTGCGGATCCATCGGGATCCGCACCCGACACATTGAATGAAGGGTGCAATATGGGACAGGAAAATCAAAGCTATAAATGGGTCATGATCATAATAGCATGCTTTTTTGCTATTATTGATATGTCTACACTTTCGATTTTTTCGATGACGGGTGGGGAAATTACCAAACAGTTGGGCGTTACGGCTGAATATGCAAATTCCTTTGGTCCGTGGGGTTGCTTGGGATTATTCGGTATATGGTCCGTGGGGCAGGTGGTCGGTTTTCTTCTCGGGGGACCATTGTATGATAAGATCGGTTTTAGAAAAACATTGCTGATTGCCGGAATTTGTCTGGTGGTGCCGCAATTTGCCATCCCGTATATTTCCAGCTTTTGGATGGTATGGTTCCTGCGGTTGGTGCAGGGATTATGCAATGTTGCATTTGTGCCGCTGGTGGTGACCTCAATCGGGTGGTTTGGTGCTGAAAAGAGTACGTTGGCCATGGGATTTCTCATCGGGTGTCTGCTTGCCGGCGGGACGATCGGAAATTTTCTGGCTTCGTTGGCACCGTATCCGGGCAATTATTATCTGGTTGGCGTATTGTGCGTCATCTCAATTGTGCTGGCACTGATACTAGGAAAAGAGTCTCCGACCGCTGTGGGTTCCACCATGGTAGAGGCGGAAGGGAAAGCGGCTCAGGAAGAAACCGTTGGACTGGGAACGGTCCTGGCATTGAAGGAAACTTGGATTCTGGCTCTGACGCTGTTGTGCGGAACGCTCATGTTGTACCCGTTTTTTGCCGGTTTTGGCCAATTCGCGCTTGAAAACGGGGTAACCAAAAGCCAGCTGGCTGGCGGATCATTGGCATTGACGATTCTGTTTGTAGTGTGCGCGATTATATCCGGTGCCGTTACAACGTCCATGTCTAAAAATATGAATCCGTTAAAGGCACAGTCAGCGGTCGTTATGACGGGTTTTTTGATCATGATCGTTGGTTCCGTTCTCATGGCGACGTTGGGTACCAGGGGTGGTTTTTTAAACTGGTTTATATCCTGTTTGGTGATTTTCCCGTTAGGTATGGGCGTCATGATGCCGACTTTTAACGTGATGCCGCCGCTGGTGTTTAACCCAAAAGTAGCTGGAACCGGGACCGGGGTTGTAACTTTTGTCGGAAATATCGTTAACTGGGCAACCCCCGGTATCTGGCTCGGACTTGTTGTCACGATTGGATGGAAAGGCTACTGGTTTCTGATAACGCCGTTTATGATCATTGGCTTTTTCCTGGTGTACAACATTTACCGACGGGCTTAGAACAAAAGCAGAGGTTTGGCACAAAAAAGGTCTGATTTAACCTGGGCCGGAGGATTGAACGCTGGGGGCTGCTGAAGTTTAAGCCTGAAGATAGGTACGAAACAAAAGGAATTTAAATAATCGGGGAAGTTAGGGAGGGTTAAAACGATGACAATATTAAAAGTCGATATGAGCCAAAAGAATTTGATTTCTGAGGCTTTTCCAAAAGATGTTGTCGTAGGGGGCCGTGGGATGATTGCGTATCTCATGACGGAGTACTGTCCCCCGACTGCTCATCCACTTTCGGAGGAAAGCATATTTGTTCTGGCTCCCGGATTGCTGGGTGGGACGGCGGCTCCACAGATCAATCGGATTTCGGTCGGGGGAAAAAGTCCCCTAACAGGCGGAATCAAAGAAGCCAATTCCGGTGGAACGATTGCCTTTGCTCTGAGTCGGTTGGGCTTGCGGGCTGTGATGGTCTCAGGAAAAGCAGATGAATGGCAGATTTTGAAAATAACAAAAGAAGGTGCTTTCCTGGAGCCGGCCGGAGATATCGTTGGATTAAAAAATTATGATACCTGCGATCGTCTGCGGGAACGCTATGGAAACAAGATAGCTGTTGCGTGTATCGGACCGGCCGGTGAAATGGGGATGGCCGCTGCTACCGTAGCCGTGACGGACATGGAAGGAAGACCTTCCCGACACTGCGGACGGGGTGGACTCGGCGCCGTAATGGGTGCGAAAAAACTCAAAGCGGTTGTTGTGGATGATGCCGGTGGAAAGCTTCGGCAGCCGGCACGAAAGGATGAGTTTCGGGAAGCGGCTCAGCAGGCAGTAAAACATATCAAGGAATTTTTGTTTACGCCTTTTTTTCACGCGATCGGGACCCATGGATCAACCCAGGAAGACAGCGACCGGGGCAGTCTTCCTTCTTATAATCATCGGTCGGGAAGCTTCGATAAAGTCGCCAATATAAACCATGAAAAATATATCGAACTGGTCGACAGTCGTGGCGGCGTCAAAGGGCATGGATGCATGCCGGGTTGTGTAATTAAGTGTTCGACCGTTTTTAATGATAAAGACGGCAAATTCGTTACGGCGGGGTTTGAATACGAGACCGTCGGTCTGCTGGGATCTAATCTTGGTATCGATGATCTGGATGAAATTACTCGTATGGAACGTAAATGCGATGATTACGGTGTCGATACCATCGAGGTGGGGGCAACTATCGGTATATTGAATGATGTCGGCCTGTTTGAATTTGGAGATTCCGTTAAGGCAAAAGATTACATAGACGAAATCGGCAAAGGAAGTCCCATGGGCAGAATACTGGGAAGTGGTTCTCTTGCTACGGGCAAAGCCTATGGAATCGATCGTATTCCGGCGGTCAAGGGCCAGGCGATTCCGGCACATGCCGCCAGATCCCTTAAAGGATGGGGCGTAACGTATGCCACTAGCCCCATGGGCGGTGATCATACCGCGGGCCTGGTAGCCGATGACCCCCTGTCCCCTGTGGGTCAGGTCGAACGATCCAGAAATGCGCAGATATTTCATGCCGCATTGGATTCTGCCGGATTTTGCATGTTTACCTTTATGCCGCCGGTGATTGCCGCAGCATTGATCAGTTCGTTTTATGGGGTCGACTGGACGGCGGATGATTATCTCGAAATGGGAAAAGAGGTCCTCAGAAAAGAAAGAGCGTTTAACATCAACGCCGGTATCAGTAAAGAAGCAGACGGGCTTCCGGATTGGATGACAAAAGAGCCTCTGCCGCCGACCAATGCCGTGTGGGATGTGCCGAGAGAAGAGTATATGAATCTGTTTAACTTTTAGTATAGGCAAACATTACGTAGCCATGCGTTTCAATACTCTCCGCTTATTTTTTAGGGCGGGGGGATGGGAAACGATGAAGATAAGAAGCTAAATAACATATAAAAGTTGGAAATAGTGCATTAAATTATTTAACTATTTGGATTTTAAGGAGAAAAAATGTCGGAACTGATTAATAAAAACATTTCATGCCCGGAAGAAATCGATAACACCAAAGAAAACAAGGATCAGATTGAAGGGATTGAGGAAGTAGAAATAGAAGAACTCGCAATTGATGGCATATGCGGGGTTTATTAAATCCGTAGATCAGGAGTTTAGCGCGACTGATTTGAAAAGTCTTAGAATGGACAACGCCCTTCCGCTGGTTTGATACAGGTGGTTTTGGAAACTGGCACAATAAAAACGGATAAGCTTCTGATAATTACAAAATGATCATAACTGCTTTAAAGTTGAAAACCGGCGGAAGGAAAAAAATATTTAAATCGTTACCTCAAGTATTCATTTGAACGGCTCTATAAAACCAAAGAGATGTTTTGACGAAAGTAAGGACGGGTAGTGTTCTTTAATATAAATCATGACGTATAAAAGTTTTATGCGATGATGTAAAGTTGAAGGATCGGGTGAAGGGGTGCTCAGACCGTACAAAAGCTTATTACACATAAAATGCTGTATCGAGATGTCGAAAAAAAAAGTGATCCATCCGATATGTGAAAAAGCATTCTCTCCTGAATTAAAAATCCACTGCCGTTACATTGCCTATAATCCCCCCGCAAATAGTTTCTCGCCCGGATAGATACGAGGTTTAACTTCATCCGATCCTTTTTTAAAACTGTTAAGTTGAAGTCAAGAAAACCAGTGGTATGAAATTAATATTTCAGTAGTTAAAAAAATAAAACAAAAAAACTCCGTGATATTTGATGAGTTGATGCGCTGAGCCGGCGTTATAATTAATTACCAAAAAAGGGGTTAAAACAGCTGTGAAGCAATCCAGTAAGATATTGAGCCAGAAAAAAATTGGGGAAAAAATAGTCAAAAATCGGATCGTCTTTGGCCCCCACAGGACAAATTTTGCTGAAAACCATAAGCCCGGAGAATCTCATGTGAGATATTACGAAATGCGGGCGAAAGGTGGGGCGGGGATGATTGTAATTGAAGGCGCTGTGGTTCATCCATCCGATTATCCGTATGAAAAAGCGATTTTCGCCTTTAGAGACGATGTGATTCCTGCGTATCGACGGATTGCTATGGCTGTTCAAAAACATGGCTCAATTGTTTTGGCACAATTGAATCATTTCGGCGGCCAGGCAGACAGCAGTTTATCCCGTTCTGAAATATGGGCGCCTTCGGCAACACCGGAAGTCAATTCTGGCGAAATTTCTAAAATAATGGAAAAAGAAGACATTCAGGAAGTTCTCAAGGGATTTGTATCGGCGACACTTCGTATGAAGGAATCCGGTATTGACGGCGTGGAAATTAATGCCGGTCAGTTGTCTCTGTTGCGTCAATTCCTTTCCCCACTGAGCAATTTTCGAACGGATGAATACGGCGGCGACATGAACCGACGCGCGCGGTTTGCCAAAGAGGTTCTGGAAAATGTTCGTCATGCAGCAGGTCCCGGCTTTATTGTCGGTATGCGGTTATGCGGCGATGAGTATGCGCCATGGGGCGGCTTGACGCCCCAAGATTGCGGGGAAATCGGGGCATACCTTTGTGAAAATGGATGGGTGGATTATCTGGCTGTGGAAGTAGGCGGCCCGTACAGCGTTCATATGACACGGGCATCCATGCGATACCCTGAAGATTATGCGGTCCAGCCCGCCAGAATAATGGCAGAGGCGGTGAATATACCTGTGTGCGCAACCGGAAGCATTGTTTCTCTCGACAGTGCGGAACGAGTTTTGACTGACGGAATCGAACTTGTCGAAATGACCCGTGCGTTGATTGCCGATCCATCATTCGGAATTAAAATAAAATCTAATCTCATGGATGACATCCGACCTTGTATCCTTTGCAACCAGGATTGCTACATTTATTCGGGAATGAATCCGACGTTGAAATGTGCGGTTAATCCTGAAGTCGGCAAAACAAACATCAAATTCAAAGCGGACATATCCGAGGGTAAATTAAAACGGGTTGTAGTGGTGGGCGCTGGCCCGGGGGGCTTGCAGGCGGCTGTCACTGCGGCTGAAAGAGGACATAAGGTAATTCTTTTTGAACGTGAAAAGGAACCGGGCGGTCGGGTGAAGTTACTTTCAAAAATAGAAGGATGCGGGCGATACGGTCAAATAATCAAATATCTGGAACGGTGTGCCCTTCGATCGGGGGTTGAATTTAATTTGGGATATAATGCTGATGAGGAAATGATCATCAAGCAATATCCGGATGTTGTAATTGTTGCTGAGGGAAGACAAAGGCCTCCGATTCCATTCGAGATAGAAGCCGGCGCTGATATCAAATGGCCTGAAGATATTATTTCAGGACAGGATGCCGGAGAAAATGTTCTGATTATTGATTTGGAGGGCGCATGGCAGGCTGTCGGCGTCGCATTGGCTTTGAATGACGGCGTTCGGAAGATACAAATTGTAACCTCTGATTTATTTATATCGTCTCAATTGAGCAAAAATGGAGAATTTATAAACTGGTATCAACAGGCATGCCAAAAAGGAATTGAATTTATCCCTCAAACACAGGTGATACGGGTCAAGGGAACGACCGTTGATCTTAAGGATAAATACAGCCGGGAATTTTGGTCTTTGAGCAGAATCGATACGTTCGTGTTGGCAGCACCGGGCTATCCGAATTATCGCTTGTACGATGCTCTGGTTGGAAAGGGCTTTGAAATTCTGGCAGTTGGAGACTGCGTTGCGCCAAGAAATGTCAGCGCAGCCATTTGGGAAGGATACCGAGCAGGTTCAACGATCTGAGGTGCATATTTATGTCAAAACGGTTTAAACATTTATTCAGTCCGATTGAAATCGGGAATGTAAGATTACGAAATCGCATTGTATTTCCGGCGCACCTGACCAATCTTGCGGAGCGTGGGTTGCCCAGCGAACGACTTTCCTATTATTACGCTGAACGCGCTAAAGGCGGTTGCGGGTTGATTATTACGGAAGAGCAGACGGTGCATCCTACAGATCGGGCCTATGAAAAACTTATTGATGTGTTTGATGAATCGGTTTTGCCCGGATACCGGTTGATGACGAATTGGGTTCATCAGTACGGCGCGAAAATCTTTGCTCAAATCAATCATAACGGCGCACAGGGGTCGAGCATTCATACAGCACTGCCGGTGTGGGGACCCTCTCCCATTCCGGATCCACTTTTCCGGGAAGTGCCCAAACAGATGGACAAGATTGAAATCCGGCAGTTGGTTTCATCCTATGCCCGGTCGGCCTCACTGGTCAAAGAAGGGGGGTTTGACGGACTGGAATTTCAGGGATCGCATTCATCAATTTTGAGGCAGTTTCTGTCGCCCCTGAGTAATCAACGAGAAGATGAATACGGTGGAAACCCCGAAAACAGGTTCCGGCTGGTTCGAGAAATTGCAGAGGCCGTTCGATGTGAAGTCGGATCTGATTTTGTCGTCGGTATTCGGCTTTCCGGTGAGGAATTTGTAGACGGAGGGCTTGGGGTTCCGGATGTGGTTGCTATTGCGAAAAAAGTGGATGAATCGGGTTTGTTTGATTACATCAATACCAGCGTGGGGATCGCTACCCATGCCCTTTTCATGGTTGAGGGGACCATGGCGATGCCTCCCGGTTACAGCGTTTATATGACGTCGGCCATTCGAAGGGCCGTGAATATTCCCGTAATTTCGGTCGGACGAATCAAGGACCCGACGCATGCTGAAAAAATTCTGCAGGAGGGACATGCCGATCTGGTAGGGATGGTGCGGGCTCAAATCAGTGATCCGGAGTTTGCCAATAAGGCATTCAACGGTCAGGATGATTCGATTCGCATGTGTCTTTCCTGCAACCAGGATTGTATCGGTCGGGTGGGAATCAATCGAAGCATTGGATGTATCCAGAATCCGGCCGCAGGTAATGAAAAGAAATGGGGAGTCGGTAGAAACGTACGTACGGATACCCCGAAGAAGGTTATAGTTATCGGCGGCGGGCCGGCCGGAATGGAAGCAGCGTGCATAGCCGCAAAGCGAGGCCATCGGGTGACGTTGATCGAACAAAATGATGAACTCGGGGGTCAGGCGCTTGTTGCCGGGCGCTTGCCGTACAGATCCGAATTTGGAGATGTTGTCAGAAATCTTACCAATGCTCTGAATGATACCGAAGTCGATGTCCGGCTGTCCCGAATAATATGCGCGGCGGACATATTGAGGGAAATGCCCGATGTGGTCATTGCCGCTACAGGCTCAATTTTTCAGAAGCCCGGTATCGAAGGCTGTGATCAGGAAAATGTGTTTACCCTGTGGGATATTCTGACAAAAAAACCTGCATTGGGATCAAATCTTGTAATGATCGATCAGATCGGGTTCCACCAGTCGACCGGAACTGCGGAAATGCTGGCCGATCAAGGGAAAACTGTCGAGGTCATTTCTCCCTCTCTCTATGTGGGGCAGGACCTTGGCAGAACCCTTGATCTTGAGCTCTGGTATAAGCGGGTCCGGGAAAAGGGTGTGACGCTTTCCCCGAATTATTCCCTGATTGGAATCAAGGAAAATACGGTCACGGCGATCCACAATTATTCGGGAAAAGTCAGACAATGGGATGGGATTGATCAAGTGGTGCTGGCAACTCCGAACCAGGCAAACGATGAATTGTATCTCGCACTGAAAGGCAAAATAAAGGAATTATATCGTATCGGGGATTGTCTTGCGCCCAGAAGGGTTGATTCGGCAATAAGGGACGGGTTCAGGGTGGGTATACAACTATAATTTACAAGATACAGGGCGTTATCATGACAAAAGATATTTGGATTATATCTGAGAATAATGAAAGCGAAATAACGGATTTGACGAAAGAGCTGCTCGGAATCGGAAAAACACTGAAGGGGAAAACCGGAGGTAAGGTTTGCGCGGTTACATTCGGCAAGTATCAAAAGCCCATCATGGATCAATTGGCCGAATACGGCGCCGAATGCATTTACTGGGTAAAGGATACAAACCTGTCGAATTACAATTCGGAGTTATACCTGAATAATCTGGAATATCTGTTAAAGAACAACCCGCCCAAACTTCTGCTTGTGGGGATGACATACAATGGAAGGGAAGTTGCCTCCTTGTTGAGTGCCCGGCTGATGATTTATTTTATACCCGGATGCATTTTCGCTAAAGTGCTGGATAGCCATCACGTCGAGGCGGCCCGATGGATCTGCAACGGGGAAGCCCAGGAACAGACGGTTGTCGAAACAGAGAATACTTTGATACTGGGGTTTCCGCCGGATACCCGGGGAATTGAAGCCCTCGATGGGTCAACTAAACCCGAAATTATCAGTGTGGAATCGGTTTGTCGAAATGACGCTCGTATCACTCATTTGAATTTTATAGCTTCCAATTACCATGAAATTGATTTGACCGAGGCGGACATTGTTATTTCGGGTGGCAATGGAGCCGGAGACAGTCGAACCTATGAGCAATTGTGGGAACTGGGAGAATTGATGGAGGTTCCGGTCGGCGGATCGAGAATGGCTCAGGATAAAGGATGGATATCTTCGGATCGAATGGTCGGCGCCAGTGGAAAAATTCTTCGATCTAGTTTGTATCTTGCGTTTGGAATATCCGGGGCGATTCAGCATGTTATGGGCATTAAGGACTGTAAAAAGATCGTGGCAGTCAATACGGATTCGAATGCGGACATAATGAAAATAGCGGATTTAGCGGCCGTGGGTGATGTGCATAAAATATTACCGGATTTGATTCGAAAACTTCGGGAACGTAAAGAGCTTCACAAAAAACAGGGTTGAACGCGAATGAAAAACCGTAGGAATTTTGATGCGATTGTGGTTGGAGCAGGGCCTGCCGGGTCAACCGCAGCAATGGTTATGGCTCAAAAGGGTTTAAATGTTGTTCTGATTGAGCGCGGCGAATATCCGGGTGCAAAAAATGTTTCCGGAGGCGCGTTGTATGATACGCAGCTGCTGGAACGGTTATATCCGGATTTTTACAGGGAAGCAGCTGTTGAGCGGCATATATCCAGACGGATATTGGGGATGATGTCACCGGATCATTTATTGACCATGGATTTCAGGTGCGATCATTTTTCAAAAGCACCATATAGCGGCTTTACGGTCTTACGTCCCAAGCTGGATCAGTGGCTGGCCCGCAAAGCCGTGGACGCGGGTGTGTTGTTGATTACGGATACCGTTGTGGATGGGTTGATAAAAAAAGAGGGGATGGTGACAGGGGTTTGTACCCGATGCCCTCAAGGAGAGCTTTACGCAAACGTGGTTATTGCCGCAGATGGAGTAAATTCATTGCTGGCCAAACAGGCGGGTTTACAGAGAACGTTTCGTGCGGATGAGATTTCATTGGGAGTCAAGGAAATTATAGAGCTGGATCGGTCACGGATTGATGAAAGATTCCAGCTGAATGCCAATGAGGGCGCTGCATATGAAATCGTCGGATCAGTTACCAAAGACGTTAATGGCGGCGCTTTTTTGTATACGAATGGCTCGAGTATCTCCATCGGTGTCATAACACAACTGTCATCACTCGTGGAGAAAAGAGAAAAAGCGTATGAATTTCTGGAATGTTTCAAACAGCACCGATCGATCAGGCCATTGATCCGGGGCGGAGTCGTGAAGGAATATTCGGCTCATTTGATACCGGAAGGCGGTTGGGATATGTTTCCTCGTCGTTATGCTCCGGGGTTGATTGTTGTTGGTGATGCCGTCGGGTTTGTGCTGGTGACTGGATACTATCTTCAGGGCATGAATTATGCCATGGCTTCGGGTGAAGCCGCAGCAAAAACGGTTTTAAAAGCTTCATCGGATGCAGATTATTCGGCATCGAGTCTGGCACGGTATGAAACATTTCTGGATGAGCACAACATTTTGAAAGATTTCAAGAAATTTAGAAGAACACCGCATTTCTTGAATAATGAGCGTGTTCAGAATGTATACCCTGATATGATTTGCAGAACAGCAGAGCATATTTTCAAGTGCAAGGGGGAAAAAGAGAAACTTTGGCGTCAGATATCATCCGTAATCAAACAATCTCCGGTGTCGTGGTGGCGTATTTTAAGGGATCTGTATGAAGGCGGGAGGGCAATAGGATGGTAAACATACAGGAAAAACTGGATTCGGTAAGATTTCGGATCAATGATCAATCCCACATAATACTTAATAAAGAACGATGCGCTGAATGTAAAGAGCGACCGTGCCTTTTTTGTTGCCCGGCCGGATTATTTACACTTTCCGGCAATGAGGTGATTCATACATGTCTGGGATGTCTCGAATGCGGAACATGTTATGTGATTTGTGCAAATAACGGGATTGATTGGAATTACCCGGACGGTGGTTTTGGCGTCAGCTTCAGAGAAGCATAACAGGGGAGGCGGGTTGGATGAACATATTGGTCTGCATAAAACAGGTACCGGATCCGGTATCAATTGAGGTTGATCGGCATACCGGCAGAATTGATAAAAAAAGGATCGTATATGTAACGAATCCGTCCGATATCAACGCACTGGAAACAGCGCTTCGGATCAGAGAAAAAATCGGCGGTTCGGTGACAACGGTTTGCGTCGGGCCGGATAAAATGGAACGATCGCTTCGCCAATGTAAGGCACTGGGGGCGGACGATGCATACAGAATCTGGGCCGATGATTGGCCCCTGAATGAAATTCCCGTAGCTGTAGCCTTTGCCGTCGCACGGTTTGTCAGGGAAAATAATTTTAATTTGCTCCTTTTCGGAGATACCGGAGATATGTATCACGCCGATCCGACACCGGCATGGGTGGCGGAGTTTCTGGGTATGCCGATGGTATCGGCGGCGACCGAAGTTCTTCTTTCCGATCAGATGGATAGTATTTTGATTAAACGCAAACAGGAAAAAGGATTTCGTCAGGCCATCGAATGTCAATTGCCGGCCGTCGTGACGGTCGATGCGTCTATTAACAAACCCAGGGAGGCATCATTGCCTGGAAAAATAGATGCAGAGATTTTTTTGATAAAAACAGTGGAAATGCCTTTAACGTCTCTGCTGCATATGTATCAAAAACCGGATGTGATGATCGGGTTAAAATATCAGATGCTGCCCTTTAAACCCGAACCTCACTTGATATTTACACCGGATCCGGATTTGACGGCTGAGCAGCGAATTGATGCATTTGTGTCCGGGGGGATGGAAGCAAAAAAAGGTCTGGTTGTTAACGGAGAACCCGGGGAAGTGGCAGAGGGGATTATTTCCTTTATGCAAGAAAACCGGTTGATTGAATGGCTTTGCTAATCAAATTGTGACGATGGCTTTTGAAAGCTGTTTTTGAATTAAAGTGCAACAAAGGAGAAATACGATGATTGTGATTGCGGCAAAATTCAAAGTAAAACCTGGGAAAAAGCATGCTTTTATGAACTTGGCACAGGTTGTGATCGCATGCTCCCGACAGGAGAAAAGATGTATCAGTTATAATCTTTATGTGGGGGCTGAGGATTCAGATACATTTCTGTTCTTTGAGGAATGGGAAAGCCAGGATGCGATTGAAATGCATTTTAAGGAGCCTCATTTTGTTGAATTTTCTCTTAAGAACAAAGATATGATTGACGGAAAGATGGACGTAAACATCTATGAAGCCGAAAGGAAATAATTAAATGGAGGATGTCATTTATCGATTGGCGTCCGGAGTTTCAGTTAGAAATGAATCGTTCGGACTTCTTTTTTACTGTGCCGAGGATACGAATCTCACATTTGTGAATTCCGGTGATCTGTTGGATGCTGAGCAGCTGTCCGGATGTCAGAATGCATCGGATCTGTGTCGGCTGAGTGAAAGCAAAAGTAAAAAAATTCAAAAAATACTTTCAAAATTGGTTGAAAGGGGGCTGATTCTTGAAAACAGAATATCTGTATAACCGGAGGCTGAGTGCCCCTGTTAATGTCACTTGGGAAATTACAAAAAAATGCAATCTGTCCTGCCGTCACTGCCTGTCCGCAGGAACGATGGCAAACTGCAAAGAAGATATGACGTTGGCACAGTGTAAGTCTTTTATCGATGATTTGCATCGCTTAAAGGTATTTCAGGTTAACATAGGGGGTGGGGAACCCATATTGCGGGAGGACCTGTTTGAAATACTGAATTATTGCCACGAAAAAAACATCGTTACATGCGTCAGTACGAACGGGACATTGATCAATGACGAGGTCGCCAAAAAATTTTCAACGATGCCGATGCTCTACATTCAGGTCAGCCTCGATGGTGCTACGCCTGAGGTCAATGCACTTCACCGGGGAAAGGGAAACTTTGAGCGTTCGATCCATGGGATTGAGTTGTTGAATAAATATAATTTTCCAAATTTAAGCATAAATTCGGTTGTAACGCGGCTAAATTATCATGAAATTCCGGATTTATATAAAATGGGAAAGTTTTATAAGGCCAAAACCCGTTTATCCAGGTTCAGGCCTTCAGGAAGCGCCAGAGGCGCATGGAAACGGCTTCAGTTAACCAAGGATCAGATTATGGGCCTTTCCGATTATTTGAATAAATACAAGGAGGTGCTGACCGGGGATTCTTTTTTTTCCATCACCGCCGAAGACCGAAAGGATCTCGGACTCAATATGTGCGGTGCTGCCAAAATGACATGCAGCGTATCTCCGGACGGTCGGGTATATCCCTGTGCGTTTCTTCAGGAAGCCGAATTTTATTCAGGAAATATACTGGAAACCTCTCTTAAAACAATCTGGGATACATCGTCGGTATTTCAAATGCTTCGGGATTTGAAAGTCGAATCGTGCCGGAGTTGTCCCCGGTTTGATATATGCCATGGGGGATGCCCGGCTGTCGCATTTTTTCTTAAAAACGAGCTGAATTGCCCGGATCCGGAATGCATATATCAGGTTCAGCTTCAGCTTCGGGAAAGTGTTGCATGATGCCATATACAAAACAAGAATTGCCTGAAACGGTCGCCGCTTTTGACGAAAAAGCGGTGTATATCGAACAGCGTCTTTTGAACAACAGCATTCGATACCAACGTTTGAAAAAAACCGGTGCCCCCATGAAACCGTTGGGAGTCAGTATTGCCGTTACCGGGCGCTGCAATTCTCATTGTATTATGTGCAGCATATGGAAAATCGGTAAAGAAAATCCGGACTTGATAACACAGGAAATGACAGTTGATGAAATCCTGGGCTATTTGTCGGATCCTTATATGCAAAATTTGGTTGAGATCGATCTGACCGGGGGAGAGCCTTATTTAAGGGACGATCTGGAAGCGATAATATTTGGAATTGTTGATCTGAAATTAAAGCACGGAAATTTGAAAAAACTGCAGACGATCATTGTGCCTTCAAACGGTTATCTGACGGATAAAATTTTGACAACGCTGGAAAGGGTTCTGGCAAGGCTCAAGGGATTGGGGATCGATTTTGTACCGGTATCATCGTTGGACGGTATCGGCAACACCCATGATATCATTCGTGGAACTCGGGGTGCTTTTGAAAAGCAGAAAGCAACCATCGACGGGATGGTGGAATTAAGAAAAATATATTCGGATTTCTTTTTTCCGATGCTCAAATCCACCATTATGCATGCCAATGTGAATGAACTGGAAGAACTGTTTCATTTTGCATCACAGCGTCAAATGTTTCCCATTATATCTTCTGTCATTATATCAAAAAAGAGATTCAGGAATGACAAGTACAGATCTCAACTGGAATTGACTGCAGGAGATCAGAAAAAGATCGCGACGTTTTATGCTGATGAGAAAAAGGACCTGGATTTTTATTATAAAAAAATTTTCGAAAGCATCATATCCGGTGAAAAACAATGGACGTGTACAGCGCTGTTTGACTACGTCTTCATAGATTATGACCGAAAGGTATATCCCTGTCCCATTCAGGATGCGTGCGTGGGCGATTTGAGATATGCATCCCTGAGCGAAATCCTGACCTCGCCAGGAGCGGCGGAAATACGTAAAAAAGTAGGCAGTATGGAATTATGCCGGCAATGTACGGAGCCGGGCTCGGTCAGATATAGTCAAATTATGGAAGGCGGTGCCATGCTTGATTTTATAAAAGCCAAGGGAAGAATGTACTACAAGCAAATGATTTTTGACAGAGGATTGCACAAGTTGTTGGAGGTCTGAAGAGAACTATTTTTATGCTGACGGAGAGGAAGGAGAATGGTGGGGATGGAGCAAAACTGGTGGCAGAAATGGGGAGAAATTAAACGGGGAATGCTTCTGCTGTTGAGCATGACGCTGATTGCCTGCGGATCGACGGTCTGGGCTCAGGAAAGCACAGATCAAATTAATTTATTGAAACAGGAAATTCAGGACATTAAAAATCAGCAAAACGCCAAGCTGCTTGAACTGGAACAGAAGTTGATGGATCTTCAATCCCAGAATGAGCAAATCAAGTCAACGTCCGAGGAAACTCAGGAAACAATCAAATCGTTGGATGCACTCAAGGGAGTTGAATTTCATGGCTACGGCCGGGCGGGTGCAGGTGTAAATTCGGAAGGTGGGGACCAGGAAGTGTTCATGGCACCCGGGGCTGGCGCTAAATACCGTCTGGGCAATGAAGTTGATACCTGGCTGGAAATGGATCTTGCTAAAAACTGGACCAATCCGGATAGTGACGGGGCTTTTTTTAAATCCTATTTTAAAATTACGTATCAGGATGAAACTCACGCAAACACTGGGTATGACGATACGGACCATGTGAAGGTGTCCGAGGCATATGTGGAAACCGGTAATGTGCTGAAGGCATTTCCCGAGGTAAAATTCTGGGCTGGTAAACGCTGGTATCGGCGGGACTGGATCCATATCAACGATTTTTTCTTCCTGAATTCGACCGGTAACGGCGGCGGTGTTGAAGATATCGATCTGGGATTCGGAAAGCTTGCCGTTGCCTTTATGCAGGGGACCGATGGCGGTTATCAGATTGAGGAGGTCGGACGGGTCTCCAAAAACATGTTTGATATCCGGTTTGATTTCAGCGCGCCGGTCGGGGATTGCACGATATGGGTGGCCCCCTCATGGGTTGAGGGAGGAAATTACCTGGATACCAATAACGTCGCACAGGAGTATCCGGATGCGGACGGGTATGCGGTGGGCATGGTATACAGCCTGAATGAAATTTTGGGCGGATCGAACAAATTTTCGATTCAATACGGGGAAGGAACCGGCTCGGATTTTACTCCGAATGTCCAGTCACCGACCCCTACGCTGGATAACTCCTCTCAATTCCTGATTACCGATCAATTTACAATTCAACCGTGTGAAAAGTTTTCCATGCAGACTGCGCTGGTCTATCGAATCATGGATGACGGAACCGATCAAGATTCGCAGACCGACTGGTTTTCTTTTGGACTTCGTCCCACATGGCATTTCAGCAAATATTTGTCGGCATGTGTCGAGGCAGGTATGGATTATGTCGACAGCGAATCCAATGGATATAACGGGATGTTGTATAAGGTGACACCGTGCCTCCAGATATCGGCCGGCGATTTTTTCTTTGCCCGTCCAAGTGTTCGTTTGTTTGCGACGTATGCAGACTGGGCGGATGATTTTAAAGGCCTGGTCGGGGGAGACGCCTTCATAAACGAGACTGACGGCTATACATGCGGCGTACAGATGGAAGTCTGGTGGTAATAAAAAATATACGGAGATGAAGCTGTTTTGTGTGACCCAGATTTGAAAATTAAATAAAATCCTCCTATGGGGAAGTGAATTTGGGTCACACATCCTAAAATGTTTAATCAAAAAAAAAATTATCTGCGAATACAAATGCTGATCCGCGGCTGGGATAGATAGCCTTTTATTCGGAAAATTTGAAATTGACTGGCAGTATTTTTGGATAGCGAAGCGGTGTCAACCGGAAAAGGTGAGATTGATGATGCTCAGATCACTAAGTATTCAATTGGCAGATAATGTACATATAAAAAATCTGAATTCAAAATGGTATCTGGCAACCGATGCTCCGTTGCGATTCATTCGTGTACCGCAGTCTGTCAACCGCGTTATTGAAAAAATATCCGGTCGAGGGTGCCGAATGAGCGATATCTACGAAGATAAAGAACGAGCGGAGTCAAAGCAGCTGACCCAAACGCTGTTTATCATGATTCAAAAAGGATATCTTAAATTATTTCAAAATGATTTCATACCAGATGACGGCGATTTTCCGTCGGTATCCGTAATTATTCCGGTAAGAAACCGGCCGAAAGATATCGTTGAGTGTCTTTCCGCTCTTTCAAACGTCGATTATCCAAAAAATAAACTTGAAATCATTGTTGTGGATGACGGATCGAACGATGACACCGTTGCCCGTGTTCGTGATTTTAACGTCAAGCTCATTTCACAATCCATCTCCCGGGGACCTGCAGCCAGCCGAAATGTTGGGGCGAGAAAGGCAACGGGAGATATCCTGGCATTTTTGGATAGTGATTGCGTTGCCGAACAGGGATGGTTGAAAAAAATAGTCCCATTTTTTTCTCTGGAGGGCATGGGTGCCGTGGGGGGATTTGTGGACAGTTATTTTAAAAGTAGCCGGCTGGATCGCTACGAAGCGGCATTTTCGTCGTTGAACATGGGAAAGCGGATATTATTCGGTGCGTCCTCGGAATCAAATTTTTATGTACCCACATGCAATATGTTTATTCAAAGAGACGTTTTTGAAACGGCCGGCGCTTTTACAAGCGGCATGCACGTGGGAGAAGATGTCGATTTATGCTGGAGAATGAGAAAGAAGGGCTATTTTTTGTTGTACGTGCCGTTTGGATCGGTTGCCCACAAGCATAGAAATCATTTGGGGAAAATGTTGAAAAGAAGAGCCGAATACGGAACGTCTGAAGCGGCATTATATAAATATCATCCGGATAAAAAAAAACAGTTTGTAGCGCCGGTGTGTTCAAGCCTGTCGTTTATCGCTTTTTTTGCGGCGATTATTTTAAATATTCCCGTGCTCGCAGGCTTGTGCATCCTCTTTTACGGTCTGGATGTCATCCGTAAGAAAGAAAATTTAAAAAAAATCAATCCGGATATCGGAAAAGAAATTACGTTGAAAAAGTTGTGTCTATCTACGCTCAAAAGCCATTTATCATTATTCTATTATGCCGGTTTTTTCATGATTCGATATTTTTTAATTTTATTCATTATAACAGGGCTGATTTATTTTCCTGTCTGGATTGCCGGTTTTGGATTGTTGATGATTTGCTCGGGCGTTGATTTTTGCATCAGAAAACCAAACCTGTCCTACCCGGTTTTCTTTTTTATCTATGTGCTGGAGCATTGCGCTTATCAAACAGGGGTATTTATCGGATGTGTAAAACACAAATACATGAAATGTTATTTGCCCCTGATAAAAATAAACACTCATCCATCTCGTTGATGGCTGTGAAAAAACAGTAAATACTACAGGAAAGGAGGAAACTGTAGCAGCATAAATAGCAAACGGGAATTTATAATGAATGTTGCATGTTGAAAATGAATAAGCTTTCGAAATATTAATAATTTGTAAAGGAGCTTTTATGAAACTGAATAAAGAGCAAAAAGACATGCTGGCGGGGAAAGAAGGACGTGGTGTTCAAAAATCCATGGAAATCTTGGTCGGAATCGGCGAAGCACAGGAGGCTGATGAACTTGTTAAAATAAATTATGCGCATCTCATGCCGCCGGATGTGATGTTCATGCCCTATGGCCTGCAGGGCCAGTGGGCCCATGATATGACGTATGAATTGACGCAGGATGTCAAACAGCTGAAAGTTCCCTGCACGATTGAACCTAAATTTTGTGATATGTCTATCGCAAAAGATCTGATGTATTCGGATGATGTTATAAAAGAAATGACGGAAATTCAGGGAAATGCGGCAAATTTTTATGAAAAGCTGGGTGTAGTGCCCACATACACGGCCATGCCGTTTTATTATTACAGGGGGTGGCTGGGAGAACATGTGAGTATTTCCGAGTCTATCGCAACGCTATGGTTCAACACCATGTTTGGTTCCAGGTGTGAACGGGATGACGGCGTTAAATCCCTGGCAGCGGCTATTACAGGTTATGTCCCCAACGAAGGCGCCCATCTGGATGAAAACAGGCACGGGGAAGTTGTTATCAGACTTTCTGAAGATTTGAACTTCAAGAATTTCAATGACGCGGACTGGGATGCGTTCAGCCTGGCGACCAGTAGAAAGTGTAAAGACAAGAGGCCTGTATTTTTAGGTGTTCCCAAGGATACTCCGATCACCGATATGAAGCATCTGCTGGCCGTGATAGCAGTCGAATCCGGGTTGGCCCTGATGCATATCGTCGGAATTACTCCGGAAGCGCCGACATTGAAGGCTGCACTGATGGGCAAAAAACCTTTGAACGAGTTTGTGATTGACAAACATGACATCGATGAAGCCTATGCGCTTGCCAATACGGCTACCGGTTCGGATGTTGATTTTATTCTGATGGGCTGCCCCCATCTGACGTTAAGAGAGCTAAAAGAGGTTGCTGAAGAACTTGAGGGTAAAAAAGTCCATAAAGATGTCAAGCTTATCGTGACCACACAGAAGACAATGCTCGAGCAGGCCGCGGATCTGGGGTATGTTCAGGTCATTCGGAATGCCGGTGGAATTATTGTACCCGATATGTGTATTGCTTTTGCCGGTACTCAGGCAAAAGGGACCATTGCAACCAATTCCATTAAGGCCGTGTTCTTTTATGCTGGTTTTTCTTCGGACGGCTCGCGCAAGGTTCGATTCGGAAGCACTAGAGAATGTGTTCAGTCCGCTGTATCAGGTAAATGGGAAGGGAGAAAATAATTATGACGACATATAAAGGGAAAAGCATTGGTAACATGGGAGTCGTGGAAGGTGAAGCGCTGGTGACAACGGATCTGGTTGCATTCTGGGCCGGGACCAACTGGGAAACGGGTGAAATCGTTGAAATCGGTCATGAAGCGCGTGGCAAGAATGTAGCGGATAAAATTTTGGTTTTCCCCAAAGGTAAGGGCGGGGCCGGAGATACTTTTGGCTATTATTACCTGTTTCGCAGCGGAAAGGCGCCCAGAGCGATGGTATGCAACGACGGTATGGGGCAGACCGTGGCCGGAGCACTTTTGGTACGGACACCAATGATTTACGGCTTCAGTGAAGATGTTGTCGATATTATCAATACCGGAGATACCGTGAAAGTGGATACGGAAAAAGGTGAGATCGAAATTATAAAAAGGAAAGCATAATATGAAAATTGATGCGATTATGATCAACCACATTGATAATGTGGCAACCGCGTTGCGTGATATAAAGGCCGGAGAACAAGTGAGGGTCGGAATGGATGAAAAGCAGATCCAGGTGCTGGCTCAGGAATTTGTTTCGTATGGTCATAAATTCGCTGTCAAAAGTATATCCAAAGGAGAGGACATATTAAAATATGGTGAAATCATCGGACGGGCCACACAAGATATTGCGTCCGGTACCCATGCTCATATTCACAACATAGAAAGTCTTCGTGGACGTGGTGATTTGGAAGGCGGGGGTAATTAATATGGAATTTAACGGTTACAAAAGAAGTAACGGGACGGTAGGGACCCGGAACTATGTCGGTATCATAGCGACGGTGGTGTGCGCCAATGAAGTCGCGGATGAAATTTCCAGACGGGTTCAGGGGACGACCTGTTTTATGCATCATCAAGGCTGTTGTCAAACTCCGGTTGACATCGAGCGTGTGAATAGAACGTTGATTGGACTCGGAAAAAATCCGAATCTGGCGTCTGTTCTTTTGATAAGTCTGGGCTGTGAGAGTACTTCGGTTGAAAGAGTGGCCAGAGAAATTGCCGAATCCGGAAAACGTGTTGAAACGGTTGTTATTCAGGAAATCGGTGGGGCCGTCAACTCGATTGCAAAAGGAACGCTTCTGGCTCAGGAGCTGGTCCAGGAAGCATCCTGCATCCAGAAGGAGCCGTGTTCGGTCAGTGATATCGTGTTGGGTTTGAAATGCGGAAGTTCCGATACCACCTCCGGCTTGGCGCCAAATCCATCATTGGGGATTGCCTCGGATCTGGTAATTGAAAATGGAGGCTCTTCCGTGTTGGGAGAAGTGACCGAGTTTATCGGAGCCGAGCATCTGCTTGCCAAACATGGTAAAGATGAACGGGTCGGGCAGAAGGTTCTGGATTTTGTTCAACGAATGGAGAACAGAGCAAAATCGGCCGGTGCCGATATCCGGGGCGGGCAACCCACCGGCGGTAATATCAAGGGCGGTTTGACGACAATCGAGGAAAAATCTCTGGGGGCGATTGCGAAAGCCGGAAATGCTCCGATACAGGAACTGTATGAGTATGGCGAAATTCCTCAAGTAAAGGGGCTTGTCGTGATAGACTCACCTGGCCGGGAGCCGGAAATTTTAACAGGACTTGCGGCTGCCGGCTGTACTGTCATTTGTTTTACCACTGGACGGGGGGCTCCGCAGGGTTTTCCTTTTGTTCCGGTTATCAAGATTACCGGAAATCAGGTGACATGGGAAAAACTCAGAGATCATATGGATATTGAGGTCAATTCCGTAATAGCGGGTACTGAAAGCTTGTCGAGTGCGGGAAATAGGATATTTCAGGAGATACTGAATGTCGCATCCGGAAAACTGACAAAAGCCGAGATATCCGGCTATACGAATTCCATGGATATCTACATGGTAGGACCGGTGATCTGAGTTATACCTTTCAATCCGGTATGTTCGGAAGTCCTTGTCGCAGAAGGCAGGTCTGTTGCAGTTGTCGTCATCTGTCAATTTGCTCCGAACGGATTTGAGAATTCGGCAATTCAGGATGCCACTACCGGATATTTTTAACAAATGATATAAATTACGATCGCGTAATGCGTTTGAACTCCGTGTATGAAGCATCGTACTGTCGACAGTAAAAAATAATGAAGCCCGGGCTTCAAAAAAAGATGTATACATGCCGGTTTAATGAGTGTTCGGTTGTGGTTAAAATTTCAGGGTTTGAATAAAGCTGAATTTGAGAAAGCTGAGGCTGCGAGGTAGATATACATGTTATATCCAAAAATGGTGAAAATCAGACAAAGGGTGGATTCACGTGAAGTAAAGGATATTGATGCTGAAGTCAGGTCGGAATTAAAAAAAATTAATATTAGCGATAAAATTCAGCCCGGGGACAGGGTGGCGATTACAGCTGGGAGTCGCGGAATTTCGAATATCGCGGAAATTATCAAAACCGTTGTTGATGAAATAAAAACCATCGGAGCCGATCCGTTCATATTCCCGGCTATGGGGTCACACGGGGGAGCTACAGCATCCGGTCAGCTCGAGATTATAGAAGATTACGGAATTTCAGAACGCACTATGGGTGTTCCGGTTGTTTCTTCAATGGAAACCGTAAACATCGGGGAGACGGAAAACGGTATTCCTGTATATATAGATAAGCATGCCTCCGAAGCCGATCACATCATCGTTGTCAATCGGATCAAAAAGCATACGGAATTTAATGGATGTATCGAAAGCGGTCTGATGAAGATGATGGTCATCGGAATGGGGAAGCATAAAGGGGCAATTATTGCCCACAAGTACGCTGTAAAATATGGCTATGAAAAGGTTTTAACGGCTATTGGGAAAAGCATTATAAAAAATGCGCCGATATGCATCGGTATCGGAATAATAGAAAACGGATACGGGAAAACAGCGCAGATTACGGCGGTTGATGCTGGAAATATTTACGAAACCGAAAAAAAACTATTGGAATTATCGAGAGGTATTACGCCAAAGTTACCTTTTGACGATATTGATATTCTGATAGTTGATGAATGCGGCAAGCATATAAGCGGTACGGGGATGGACACCAAGGTGGTGGGTCGTCTGATGAATATATATGAAACGCCTTTGACACATCCAAAAATCACGAGAATTATTTTAAGAAATTTGTCGGACGGTAGTCATGGAAATGCCATCGGTATGGGATTGGCTGATTTCATCACCCGAAAAGTATTTGATAAAATTGACTACAGATCGACGTATGTGAATAGTATTACGGCAACAACGCCTGAAAAGGCAAGAATTCCAGTTATTTGTGAAAATGATAGAGAAGCGCTGGATTTTGCCCTGGCAACGGCAGGGCCGGTCGAAATGGATAGTGTAAAAATCGTATGGATTAGAAATACGTCTGATTTATTCGAGGTGTTTGTTTCTCATGGATTTATGGATGAAACGAAAAAAAGAAGTGACTTGGATGTTATTGGATTGCCTTTGGAAATGATATTCGACGAGAGTGGTAATTTGGTTGAGTTGTGGTAAGTTGTATCGGCGTTTAACTCTGCAGCGTTACCTTATATTTTGCAGATTCCGTGCAGCAGAAAGGAAGACTCAGACGCTATGGAATGCCTCCAGATTCAAAAGACCCGGGATGAGAGTTTTATCCGCGTGGTTGAAGAACGCAGCGGGCAGCAGATTTCAAAATGTTACCAGTGCGGGAATTGCAGCGCCAGCTGTAATTATACATATGTTTATGACTATCCGGTACATCAGATTATGCGTCTGATTCAGCTGGGGCAGAAAAAACCGGCGCTTTCGTCTCAGGCGATATGGC
>JAQWFD010000017.1 GCA_028704555.1 Desulfobacterales bacterium | reverse complement strand
TCTTCTTCGGTTGCAAGCCCTGGGACATCGTCGCTGGTAGCAACCCATACGCAGGCTTCATCATCCCATTCAACCCTTACAAATAATGGTTTCATCGTCAAAGAAATGTCCTCCATTTAATAAAATTGTAAGCAATGGCAATAAGGGTGATTAAATTACGAGTTTCTTTACCATAACCCCTGCTACGCTCAAGTTCTTTTTTTTTGCCGCTAATTTATGCGGATTGGCACAGATTTTTTTTGCCGCCCCTGTTAAACAGGGCAGGCGGAGTTACACGGCTTGGGCGGAACTTTTATTTAAAAAAAAATAGCGGATGGGTTCTGTTTTTAAGTGGTCTTACATCCTGAACAGAGAAGGTTTTGTATCTTCTTTCAAAAAGCGGATAACTGATTCACATTCTCTGCTGATCTCACTGGTCAGGTAGCGCCAGAAGGATTCTTTTTCTACGGTTTCATCCACCAGAGCTTTGGGGAGAAACCGCCTGATTTCATTGATAAAATGCTCGCGAAGGGCCGGATCGTTTTGCAGTTGACTCCGGCGGTCATTCAACAAATCAAGAAATGTTTCCGGGCTGCAATGGTGATCCCTGATTTTTTCAGGAATCAAATCCAGCGGCAAGGCAATGCCTTGCTGTTTCAACCAGACCATATCCCAAAGATCACGGTTCTTCAGGCGATTGGGACGCAATGCCAGGGCGACTACCTTGTCAGCAAAAATCTCTTCACGGCTTTGCGCCTGTATGATCAGGCCTGAAGTGCCCATTTCAATGCCGTAGGGGTTACGCAGCATCATCGGCTGATGATCGTAGCTGGGAATAGCGTAAATATCGATATGAATACGCTGGGTCGGAAGGTGTGTCTGATTCGGGCAGGTAATCACCTTCAATTTCCAGGTATCGACATTGCCTGTTTCTCGGATCAGCTCACTGACCTCGACATGCAATCCGTATTTTGTCTGCAAACGGGTGATCAGAATATCCGCCAGTTCGGAAAGGGTGTCTCGAGTAAAATCATGGCCGCCGGTAAAATCAAGATCCTCACTCAACCGGCTTGATCCATAACACGCACGAAGGCATGTGCCACCAATAAATGTCAGGCCGCTCAATAAACCGGCGCTGCTCATTTCCCGCAGTATATCATGATGCAGCAGCTCTTTTTCAACGACCGTCCGCAACGGTGCCAGCTGGCCCCGGTTTTTCAATGCCTGGGTAACCAGCTGATCAAACAAGTTCATGAACTGCGTCCCACGCTATTAAATCCATATTGCGTTGCGTTATCTTCATGTCTTTTATGGCCAGTTTGACTGATGCCCGCCACATGCGGCAGCGGAAATCGTAAATCAACTTCGAATAGATACGGGCCGGACGCCTCTGTGTATGGACAAACTCGATAGTTCCAAAATCACCGCAGGAAATGGTGTTCGTTCGTCCGGATGACATAACCGTAATCCAATTCATGGGAATTTGCGAAATGACGCCGGCATCACTCAATACGCTTTCCAAACTAAGATAATTAAAATCGCCGGCACGTAACCGGGCGACGGTATGAAACAAAACCAACCCCCTGGCATAATCAACCTTCGGGTACAGGTACACCCCCCGGCAAACACGTTTCAACAGCCTTTTTTTTTCAGCACGGCTGACCAACGTCTTGAAAGCCGTTTGGGAATGCTCCGGCAAAACAGCGCGCAAATCCGAAAGCATAAATAAACAATGCTCGCTGCCTGCGAGACGCTCCAACTGCTGCGCCAACTGATTGATGGGTTGCATGGCAAACATTTCTTCTACATTAAGTTTCACTTATTGTAACATAGTGTCGACCATAGCATCAACCCCAACGAAATTAAGGGGGACATTTCGGGGGCGTCCATTGCTTTATTGATTTCCTCGTTTTCAAGACGGAGCTTTTATTCTTTTGCCGCTGATTGGCGCGGATCTTTTTTGCCGCGGATCTTCGCGGACTCACACGGATCTTTTCTTTTTTTATCCGCGTTCATCTGCGTATATCCGTGGCTGATTATTTCAGATATAAGGAAATTCACTTATCAAAAAAATCTTTTATATCCATCTCCAAATCGTTTCGAATAAGCTTAATGAGCAAGCCATGGGGTACATCTTTGTTCCCGTGATCTGGGATAGTTGTTTTACGACCGTCCAGGTGGACAAATCGAATATGTGATCCCTTCTGGCGGATCTTTTCAAATCCTAATTTTTTAAGTTTCTGGATAAGATCACGAAATGATAATGTGGGATAATCTGTCATACCGAACTCAATTCTATATCTCGTATTCCAATGAATGTCGGCTGATCTTCAAAGTTATCCTCCTCATCCTCAATGCAGGCTTCGATAGCCTCCTTTATATTTCCCATGGCTTCTTCAATATTATACCCGTAACTTCGGCAACCTTTATATAATGGACATTGAACTATATATACCCCATCTTTATCCTGTTCGATAATTATCGGATAATGTTTTTTCATATAGATTCCTCCAATCAGGGTTTATTCATGCATAAATGATAGGGGGGACGCTGGTAGTTTTGTTAGTTTATCACTGGCTTATTGGTTTCTTCGTTTTTACTACGGAGCTTTTATTCTTTTGTCGCTGATTGGCGCGGATAATCTTTTTCCACAGATTGCTCAGATTTCACAGATTATTTTTAAATTCAAGCACTCAGTTTTTTTCTTTTTCTTTTTCTTTTTCTTTTTCTTTAATCTGTGCAATCTGCGTAATCTGTTGATAATATTTCTTTTTTTGCCGCTAATCTTCGCGGACTCACATTTTGGTAGAGGGGACGCTGGTGCTTTTGTTGCTTTATTTAGATAAATTCCCTGTTATTTCAAATCGTTATCTTGGCACGACCCCATGCGCCAGTTGTATGTCCAGTTAATTCTGTCAAATATGGGTACCTCTGTTTATCTGCCTGCCCTGTTAAATCAGTTTTTGCCTTCCTGTAACCGGGATGGCAAATTAGCAAATCCCCATGAGAATGACAGCCCGAAAGCTTCCACGCCGCCTATCCGAACCCCTGCAAAAAAAGCAGAGGCGCACCATTTTTTCATACCCGCTTGGGTCACCAGATCGCTGTAAAACTTCTGGTCCACCCGCTTTCTCTCGATATCATTTCCCGGCTCACCATAACCGTAGCAAAGATCGTGCGGCAAGCAGCACTTGTAAGTGATGTCCTTCCAGTCACAGCCCGTGAAAAAACCCATCACTTCATCCGGCAGCCCCGAGCATCCGTCGAACTTCCATTCCTTATACCTTTCCGGATCGGATTCAATACGCTCAATCAGATAATCCAGACCGAAATACCGGCATAATTCCAGGGCTTTTTCTGTAGTTACCATATCGCCAATCTCAGGCAGGTTCATTTTTTCCTCTTTAGGAACATTTCGGGGGCGTCCATTGCTTTATTGGTTTCTTCGTTTTTACTACGGAGCTTTTATTCTTTTGCCACGGATATTTTTTGCCGCGGATTTTCGCGGATTGGCGGGGATATTTCTTTTTTTCCCAGCGGATCTTCGCAGATTTACACGAGTCGGATATACCACGACGCCGTCAACCCCAGCCCATCTCTTGCAGAATATTCCGGCTCATACCCCAAAAGGTTACCCGCCTTTTTTATATCAGCCAGAGAATGCAGGACATCTCCCTTTCTAAAATCACGATAAACCGGTTTTTTTCCTCTCACTTCCGGATATTCAGTTCCAACCAGATCCCGAATGATCGAAAACAGTTCATTCAGGCTTGTTTTCTGGCCAAAGGCCACATTATAAACCTGGTTTACAGCTTCCGGATTAGTCGTGCAGGCGGCGAGCATATTGGCCTGAACGCAGTTGTCGATATAGCAGAAATCCCGGCTGGTTTTGCCGTCCCCGTTGATAAAGACCTCTTCTCCCTTTATCATGGCAAAAAACCACAATGGGACCACGGCCGCATATGCGCCGTTCGGGTCCTGGCGACGGCCAAACACATTAAAATATCTCAGGCCGATGCTTTGCACGCCGTAAATCCGGCCGAACACATCTGCATAGAGTTCGTTGACATATTTTGTAACGGCATAGGGTGACAGGGGGCTGCCGATTTTATCCTCCACCTTGGGAAGGTCGGGATGATCTCCATAGGTCGAACTGGATGCGGCATACACAAAGCGCTTTACACCGGCATCTCTTGCTGCCGTGAGCATGTTCAAAAAACCGGTCACATTGTTTTCATTCGTGGTGATCGGATCGTTTATCGAACGGGGTACCGAACCCAAAGCGGCCTGGTGGAGGATATAGTCTGCATCCTGGCACGCCTGCCGGCAGGTCTCGAAGTTTTTGATATCGCCCTCAATGAAGGTAAAATTATTCCATTGATCCTGTAAAACACCGGAACGGACCTCTTCAAGGTTATGGCGGTAACCGGTTGAAAAGTTATCCAATCCGACCACAGTTTGATTCAGTTTTAAAAGGGCTTCCAGGAGATTTGATCCAATAAAGCCGGCTACGCCGGTGATGAGCCATTTTTGAGGAGACTCGATCAGGTGCTGTTTTACTTTTTCAATTTTTTCCATTATCGCTCTCGGCCGCTTTGCTTGAGTATGTTTTCTTTGCCACGGATCTTTTCTTTATGGCGGAAAAATCAACCCTTGATTTATGATTATGGAACTATCCGGCGTGTATGGATTATCAGACTTCGCAGGGCTCGAGGATGTTGCGTTTCAGGGTCAGCGTGTATGCTTTTTCCTCTGGGCAGGGGGTGGCGTCATAGCTCCATTTTATGAGTTTGAAAATGGGGCGGCGGCCCTGCATGGTAATTTCAATGCCGGTAATGCATCTTGGGTGTACGCAGGAGCCGGTGTTGTAGTAGACCGGCTCGGGTTTGGATTTTTTCCGGCCTGCAGGCAGTTTCCTGCTGGCTTCAAAACTTCTGCGCTCGGTCAGGGTCAGGCTTTCGTACACCGGTCGATGGGTGTGGCCGGCGATGAGGATGTCTGCCTTTTGTTCCTTATGGATGGCCACCTGATAAAGCTTTTCATCAATATCATCGGACAGGCCCGGATTGACGGCCGCCCTTGTGGGATCTTTAATGCCGAATTTCTGGAGGTAAGGCCAGAAGTAACGAACAAAAAATTTACTGACGGCCGCCCCGTTGCCACAGCATTTGGGATCTACCTGGTGGCCGTGCCAGAAAAAAATCCGGCTTTCCGAGCCGACATCCGTAACGGCCGCCTCATGCACGCAAATTCCGGGGAAAACAGAACAAAGCGGATGTAAGTTGTCCTTCCACTCGATGTCGTGATTACCCCATATTTTGATGTAGCGGGTCTTTTCCGGATCCGGGTCGTGAAACTTTCTGAGCCGGTCATAGATGGAGGTGTGGGTGATGTATATCTGCTCAAATGTCTTGTTTTCCCAGAGGTCTTCAGCATCCCCCAGCTCTATGTAAGTGAATCCCTCCCTGAGGTAATGGTCGAGGGCGCATTTGTAGAGGAGCGAGTTATGGGCAAAGTCGTCACAGCCTGTCCCGTCCCCCCGATGCATGTCTGACATGACGATGAGTTTGGTTTCCGGCGTTATTTTAAGGGCTACGGGTGGCATGATCATTCTCCGTTATCCGCCATTTATTATCAGGGAAAGCGGGTGGCTGGCCCCTGATCTCGTTTTGTGCATAGCTCCGCAGGGTGGGTTACATCTGAAATTTTGATATAACGTTTTAATATTGTTATCAATTTATTCAGATAAAGCCTTGTTCGATATTTCAGTCGATTTTGCTTTCCGGCTGAAGGGCAGCAACCTCTGTTCGCAATTCTTCGATTTCTTTTTCCAGAACTTCATACTCACTCAGTTTCAGTTTCAAAAATTTCACAGTGAGTTGAACTTTTTCCTCAATGCCGCGGGAAGTGAGCAGATAGGCATAAGCGGCTTTGTTGTGACTGTTTTTAAACCGCTTGACCCGAACGTATCCTTTTTTCACAAGCTCGGCCAAACAGTAATTGGTCTTTCCCAGGCTGATGTTCAGGCGCTGAGCCATTTCGCGCTGGGTGATTCCGCGTTCAGGGGTTGATAGAATCTTGAGTACCCCCATCCGAATTTCATCTTCAAAATGCTTGAGTAACGTTTTGTTCATAACCTGAACGCTATACTCTTTTAAGATGGAAGGTGTCAATAAGTTTTTGAGAATCAGGCGTGCTGCTTCGCGATGCACGGGCTAAAAAAGCACTCACCGCTGAAAGGCCATTTCTCTGATGGAATCGACAACCCGTAACGCGGTTTTCCCATCCCATAGATCGATATCGGTTTTTTGAGTTTTTCCGTCACACAGAACAGTTTGAATACGAACTTCCAGATTTTCGGGATTGCACAGCCGGTTTGTCCCCAGGGTAATGGTAACAGGGCGCTCAGTATTCGGCCTCATGGTCAGGCACGGAATACCCAGATATGAGGTTTCTTCCTGAATGCCGCCGGAATCGGTAATGACCAGGCGGCAATTGAAAATCAGATTCATGAATTTGATATAACTTAACGGTTCGGCGATCAAAAGGTCGGGAAATCGGGTTAACGTTTTCATCAGACCGTTTTTTTCGAGATTATTCCGGGTGCGGGGGTGCAGCGGAAAAATCAGAGGGATCTGTTTTGAAACACGCCCCAGAATTTCACATATATTTTTTAGCAGCAGGGGGTTATCGACATTGGACGGTCTGTGAAATGTCACCACCCCATAGCCGTTTTTGCTGAAGCCATAGGCCTCATAGACCGATTCTTTCCGGATTTGATCCCGAAGCAGTTCCAGAGAATCAATCATGATATTGCCTACACGCCGGATTTTGTCTCTGGAAATGCCTTCCCGGATCAGATTTTCATCGCCATCGGCAGAAGGGGTCCATAGCATATCGGCAATTGAATCGGTTATCACGCGGTTAATCTCTTCAGGCATGGTTCTGTCAAATGAGCGAAGTCCCGCCTCAAGATGTGCCACCTTTATCCCGAGCTTTACGGCCGCAATACTTGCCGCCACGGTGGAATTTACATCCCCCACGACAACGACCAGGTCCGGCCGGGTATTGACCAGCGCTCTTTCATAGGCGATCATCACCTGGCCGGTCTGCTCCGCATGGGTTCCTCCCCCGACGCCAAGATGCAGATCCGGAGAAGGAAGCCCCAGATTCTGGAAAAAAATATCAGACATATTCAAATCATAATGCTGGCCCGTATGCACAATAACCGGATGCGCCCACGATTGGTTTTTTAATGCATGGTAAAGCGGTGCTATTTTCATGAAATTGGGTCTGGCAGCGGCTACCAGATGGATTTGTTTTTTTTGATTTTCTGAATTCATGTTCATTTGGACACCTTCTTTAGTAAGGGTTAAATGGCTGACAGCCGGTGGCCGGTGGCAAAACAGGCAGCAGGAAGAAAAGAGCAAAAAGGGAAAAAGCAGCTGCTGGCCTCCCTTTGCAGGGGGTGGCAGCATGGAGCGGGCAGAAAAAAAACAAATTAGACCTCTGGTATTCTTATATATTTGTCAACAATTCATCCAGCATTCGGGCTAAGCTTTCCTCCCAGGGCGGCGGGGCGATTCCGAATTTTTTCCGGATCTGCGTACAATCCAGAACCGAATAAGCCGGGCGTCGGGCCGGGGTCGGGTATTCTTTTGTTGTTACAGGAATAAGGTTCCTTACTTTTAAAGGATGTCGGGAACCTGCCAGTTCAAATATTTTCTTTGCAAATTCATACCAGGTTGTCTGTCCACTGCCGCAGTAATGCCAGGTCCCCCATGCGACATGCCGGCCTGAAAGAATACGTTCGGCGATCGTAAGAACGGCCTGAGCCAGATCCTCGGCATGTGTCGGGCAGCCAAACTGATCATTGACGACCTTAATCTCTTCGCGTTCCTGTCCCAGGCGAAGCATGGTCTTAACAAAATTATTTCCATGGATACCATACAGCCAGGCGGTTCTGAGAATGACATGCACCGGCAGTATTTTTCTGATTTCCGCCTCGCCATCGGCCTTGCTTTTTCCATACACGCCGATGGGTGAAATCGAATCGGTTTCAGCGTAAGCGCTGCCTTTTGTGCCGTCAAACACATAATCTGTCGAGATATGAATCAGAGGAATATTTGCCTGACTGCAGGCCTCTGCCAGATTCGCCGCGCCATTGCAATTGACTGCATACGCAAGGTCCGACTCGGATTCAGCCCGGTCAACAGCCGTATATGCCGCTGCATTGACAACCAGCCTGGCACCTGATTTTGCCACCATATCTTTAACGGCGGAAACATCGGTGATATCGAAATCAGGCAGATCCAGAGAAATGACATCAAAAACGCAGGGGACGGCTTTCCGTCTCAATTCCCGGCCGAGCTGGCCGTTGGCTCCGGTAACAATCAGTTTTTTCATGGTATTTATGTCTTTCACATATAAAATTGGTATAGGTTAAGGGGATAGGGAAAACAGCCCACCCCTTTCTGTCTGCTCTCTTTGCCCTCTGGCCTCTGGCTTAACTCAGTCCTCAGTCCTCAGCACTCAGTCCTCAGCACTGTCTTTGAACCCAGCCGGCAATCCGTCAGGGGGTATTTCCTTCAGCAACGGATATTTTTTGTCCTTCTCAGACAGGATGGGGTCTGATATCGGCCAGATTATATCGATATCCGGGTCCGAGAACAAAATGCCGCCTTCGTCATCCGGTGCGTAAAAATCCGTGCATTTGTATTGAAAAAGGGCGGTCGCACTGATTACGCAAAATCCATGGGCAAAGCCCTGCGGAATAAACAGCTGTCGTTTATTTATTTCCGAAAGGCGCACCCCCGACCAGTTACCGAATGTCGGAGACCCGGGACGGACGTCTACCGCCACATCAAATACCTCTCCCCGGATAACCTGAACCAGCTTTGCCTGTTGATGGTGCAGTTGATAATGCAGTCCTCTGAGCACTCCCCTGGAAGAACAAGACAGATTGTCCTGGACAAACGTACAGTTTATTCCGGCTTCAGCGTATTTTTTCTGCTGGTAGGTTTCCATGAAAAAGCCCCTTGGGTCTTCAAAAACACGGGGTTCTAAGATGACAACACCTTCTATGGGAGTTTTTATAAGTTTCACAAGATTTATTACCTGTTATTGGATATAGGGAAAATGGTTAAGGGTACAAGGTACAGGGTACAGGGTACAGGGTTAAGGGCAAAAACCGCTGGTGGACGACAAGAACAACGTCTTTTGGCATTAGAGATTGGCCTGATCTTTTAGCATTTTCTCCACGGTCCTTTTCAAAGACGGAATGTGATTCTTGCAGAGAATCATAAATTATTTCATAATCCACATGATCATCATGCATAAATCACTTCTTTTTCAACTCTTTCTATGAAACGACTGTTTATCTTGTTTCCCTTACGGACTATTTCAACTTCCCGATTAAATTTCTTTTCGAGATAAACCTATAATCCCGAAAGCCATAAGAACCGAGGCTCTTTTAGTTCAACGATCAAATCAATGTCGCTGTTTCGAGGCTCTGCGCGCCCTGCGCCTCAAGCGAAGCGAGCGGTAAATATATCCGGCAAAAAAATCTTGTTTTTTTGACAGAGTTTAAGGAATAAGGCAATAAATTTAGGGCCTTTCACCTGAGTTGCGGAGTGTACCGTTGAATAACGGGCGGACACTGGGGCCCGCCCCTACGCTCTTTACTCAGCCCTCAGCACTTTTCCCTTACCCTCAGTCCTTTGCCCTCAGCATCTCGATAAGATACTGACCGTAGCCGTTTTTCAGCAATGGCTGCGCCAGGTTCTCGACCTGTTCGGCGCGGATATAGCCCATCCGATAGGCGATTTCCTCGACACAGCCGACTTTCAGTCCCTGCCGGTTTTCAATGGCCTCGATATAATTGGCTGCCTGGGACAAAGATTCATGGGTACCGGTATCCAGCCACGCAATGCCCCGCCCCAGTTTTTCCACCCTGAGCGACTGCGATTCAAGATACACGCGGTTGACATCCGTTATTTCGAGCTCTCCCCGGGCCGACGGTTTCAGCCCTTTTGCAATATCCAGCACCCGGTTATCGTAAAAATAGAGGCCGGTCACTGCGTAATTGGATTTTGGCGTTACGGGTTTTTCTTCAATATCCCTGGCATTGCCGGCGCTGTCAAAACTGACCACACCGTATCGTTTCGGGTCCTTGACCCAGTAGCCGAAAACGATTGCTCCGGTTTTCAGGGCAGCGGCTTTCTGCAGTTTTTCGGACAGACCGTGGCCGTAAAACAGGTTGTCCCCCAGAATCAGGCAGACAGGGTCGGTCCCGACAAATTCCCGGCCGATGATAAACGCCTGTGCCAGGCCTTCAGGCCGGGGTTGTTCCGCGTATGAAAAAGACAGCCCCCATTGGGAGCCGTCTTCCAGCAGTTTTTTAAATTGCGGCAGATCTTCCGGGGTGGAAATGATCAGGATCTCACGGATTCCCGCCAGCATTAATATGGACAACGGATAATAAATCATCGGTTTATCGTAAACCGGCAGCAGCTGTTTGCTGACCACCCGGGTAATCGGATACAGGCGCGTACCTGATCCGCCGGCAAGGATGATTCCCTTCATGTTGATCTCCATGGTTAAGGGCAAAAGGGTTAAAAGTGTAAGGTATAGGGTTGAGGGTAAAAACAGCTGTTGGCTGATGGCCGGTAAAAGCAGACAGTAGGAAGTAAGCAAAAAAGCACAAAGAGGCATAGAACTCAGCCCTCAGCACTCAGTCCTGCCCTTATAATTGGTTTCCAGCCATTTTCGATATTCACCGCTTTGGACATCCTTGACCCACTTCATATGATTCAGATACCAGTCCACGGTATATTCAAGTGCCGCATCGAAGGTATGCGCGGGTTGCCATCCGAGTTCATTTCGAATTTTAGTGGCATCGATGGCATAACGCCGGTCATGGCCCGGGCGGTCCTTTACAAATCGGACCAGATTACGACTGGCGGCCGCCCCGGATCGCTGCAACCGCACATCCAGAATATCACAGAGGCTGTTGACGATTTCAATATTCCTGCGTTCTGAATTGCCGCCGATATTGTAAGTCTCCCCTGCCCGCCCCGCTTCAAAAACATTGAGGAGGGCATCACAGTGATCAAAAACATACAACCAGTCGCGGATATTTTTGCCGTCCCCATATATCGGCAACGGTTTGTGCTCGACAATGTTCATGATCATCAGGGGAATGAGTTTTTCAGGAAACTGGTAGGGACCGTAGTTGTTGGAACAGTTGGTTATGAGAGTTGGCAACCCGTATGTCCGGTACCAGGCCCTGACAAAATGATCCGATGCCGCCTTGGATGATGAATACGGGCTTGAAGGATCATAGGCGGTCTGTTCGGTAAAATATCCGTCATCCCCCAGGCTGCCATACACCTCATCGGTAGAAACATGCAAAAAGCGGAATGACGCGGGGGCTCCCTTTTCAGTCCAGTAACTCCGGCATGCCTCCAAAAGTGTAAACGTGCCGGCCACATTGGTCTGAACAAAGGATTCAGGGCCGAGTATTGAACGGTCTACATGAGATTCGGCGGCAAAATGAACCACCCCGTCAATTTTTTCCTGAAAAAGCAAGCGGGTCAAACGATCCCGGTCGCAGACAGTGCCGTGAACAAATCGGTGACGGGCTGCCAAATCCTCTGCCAGATCTTTGAAGTTGGAGAGGTTTCCCGCATAGGTCAGGGCATCCAGATTGATTATTCTCCAGTCGGGTCGAATATCAAGCGCATGGCGTATAAAATTTGACCCGATAAATCCGGCCCCGCCGGTCACTAATATATTTTTGTCAGTCATAAGGCCATCGTAATCGTTAGTGCCCATCCATAAATGTCTATTTTTCCCGTGTGCGTCAGGCGCAGATTTTAATTCTCAAAAGACTTCATGTACTTTTGCGGTTAAAATCATCGCCTTCCTTGAACTTGAAAAAACTATCCGGTTTCCGGATGGACAATAGTTAACAGTTAATCAGGGATCGTATAACCGATTCAGGCAAAAGGCATCCTGCTTTGCCGGCCCGAGCCCATACCATAATGTTATCAGCGACAGTATAAATTATTCACGATGATGAGACAAACTGTTCCTTAAAAAAACATGGGCCCATCCGTCTTCGCGGGGATGACGAATTAAACGCGGCGATGGCATAATGGCCGATCACAGAACCAACCCCGTTTTAAGAAAATAGCAAGTCAATCAATACATTTTTAAACCGCCAGATTTAAGACAGTTTCAGGTCACTGCTGACAAGCAGGGAATCATAAAATTATAGCCGTATAATTTCAACACTTATTTCGAAATAGGCGCCCGTCAAAAAAAAGTTCCGTACGGTAAAGGCACAATGGGTATTGGCGATTGGCCGGGGGACTTTAAAAACAGGTAGCAAGAAATAAAGCCGCAGGCAGAAAAAAAACAGCTCAGGGCGGATGGCCGGTGGCAAAAGCGGGGAGCAGGCACTGGTGGCTGGGGGACCCGGCGCTTAAGACAGACGCTGCAGGTATGAGTGGTATGTCTGTTTAATTCCGTCATAGACGGCGATATGAGATGACCACCCCAAGTGCTTCAGTCTGGAGACATCGAGCAGTTTTCTTGGGGTTCCGTCCGGTTTGGAGCTGTCCCAGATAATCTCACCCCTGAACCCCACGATGTCCCTTATCATGTCTGACAGTTCAGCAATGGTAATGTCCTGGCCAGTTCCCACGTTGATATGTGACATCATGGGCGAGGTAAAACGTTCATAAACCCGGTCCTCCAGACTCATGACAAATACGCATGCGGATGCCAGGTCATCGGCATGCAGAAATTCACGCCGGGGCGTCCCGGTGCCCCAGAGACGGACCGAAATATCAGAGGTCAGAGGTCGGAGGCCAGAGGTCGAAGGACAGGACTGTCGACTCTCGGCCCTTGACTCTTGACTCTCGACTCCCGACTGCAGGCTTTTACGGATATCATCCGGTATGGGGCCGTAAACGGCTTCATCTTTTTGAATGGCTTCCAGATCGCCTTCCAGGGCCAGTTTGGCCAGATGAAATTTTCGGATCATGGCCGGGAGCACATGGGAGTTTTCGAGATTGTAATTGTCATTCGGGCCATACAGATTGGTTGGCATCACGCTGCGGTATTTCGTGCCGTACTGACGGTTATAGGATTCACAAAGCTTGATTCCGGCAATTTTGGCTATGGCATACGGCTCATTGCTCGGCTCCAGATAACCGGTCAGAAGGCTGTCTTCGGCCATGGGCTGAGGTGCCAGTTTAGGATAAATGCAGGAGCTGCCCAGAAACAGCAGCCGTTTTACCCCTGCCCGGTATGCCTCATGAATGACATGGGTCTCGATCATCAGGTTTTCATAAATAAACCGGGCCGGATAGGTGTTGTTGGCATGGATACCCCCTACTTTTGCCGCGGCCAGCACCACCTGATCGATTTTTTCATTTTGGAAAAACTCCCGGACCGCCTGCTGGCTGGTCAGATCAAGCTCGTCATGGGTCCGGGTGATAATATTGGCAAAACCCTTCGCCCGGAGGCATCGGACAACGGCAGAGCCCACCATGCCCCGGTGACCGGCTACAAAAATAGAGTGCTGAGGGCTGAGGGCTGAGCACTGAGGGGAGGAAGCAGTAGAACAGGCTTGGGGCTTATGATTATTTGTCATTTTCTTTATCCTTTTGTTTTTGAACGGCTGATCTTAATCCACCGATTATCCTGAGCGTTTCGCTTACAAATACTATCACCGCAGAGACGCTGAGAACGCAGAGAATTAAACGTTCCATTCCTCTGGATTTCAGCCCATCAGTTACAGATTATTTACGATTCTGACAATTCCGTCTCGTATGAGCGTAATATTAAAGTTTAAAATAAGTCCCAAACGAATATTTGACAATTTAAGACAGGTTAACAATTGCGCCTGGTGGATCGGCTCAATTCGTTGGCACGATTTCAATTCAATAATAAGCCTTTTTTCAACAACAACATCCAGTCGATAACCACATTTTAAATGAAGTCCTTTATATTCAAGAGGTAGGGGAACCTGACTTTCAAAGACCAAACCTCTCAGACTTAATTCTCTGCACAAGCATTGTTCATATGCTGATTCCAGCAACCCAGGCTCAAGCATTTTATGAACCTCTATTGCCGCTCCAATAACATGACCGCTTAATTCATTGATATTCATCTATCGCCCGTCGGCATCAAGAATTAAAAACCATAAAAGCTCTGCGTTCTCCGCGCCTCTGCGGTAAAATAACCCTTTATTCGAAATTGTTATAAACAGGGAATCCGGCGGTGCGGCACAGGTGATCTTTTCCGGCTTCCTGAAGATCGGATTCGACCATTTCCGATACCAGCCGGCTGAAACGGGTACGGGGTGTCCAGCCAAGTTTTTCACGGGCTTTGGTGGCATCGCCGAGAAGCGTTTCAACTTCCGTGGGCCGGAAATACCGCGGATCGATTTTGACAATCACCTGCCCCGGCGCAGGCAGCTGACAGTCAGAAACCGCTGAAGGCAGATGAGAAACTTTTTTTTCGATATCGATCGCTGAAAGAATGCCCTTCTCGTTCACGCCTTCTCCCCGCCATTCGATTTGCATCCCCATTTGCCGTGCTGCAATATCGATAAACTCACGCACCGAGTGCTGCTCGCCGGTGGCGATTACAAAATCTTCCGGCTCGTCCTGCTGAAGCATGAGCCACTGCATTTCCACATAGTCCCGGGCATGGCCCCAGTCGCGTCTGGAATCCACGTTGCCCATGTAGACGCAATCCTGCATTCCCAGCCGAATCCGGGCCAGCGCACGGGTGATTTTACGGGTAACAAACGTCTCCCCCCGGATCGGAGACTCGTGATTGAACAGGATGCCGTTACAGGCGAACATGTTATAGGCTTCCCGGTAGTTGATGGTGATCCAGTAGGCATAAAGCTTGGCACAGGCATAGGGCGACCGGGGATAAAACGGGGTTTTTTCGGTCTGGGGTATTTCCTGCACCTTTCCATAAAGCTCGGAGGTGGAGGCCTGGTAAAACCGGGTACGCTGTTCAAGGCCCAGAATACGGATCGCTTCAAGAAGCCTGAGGGTCCCCAGCGCATCGCAATTGGCCGTATATTCCGGAGTTTCAAAGGATACCTGAACATGGCTTTGCGCCGCCAGGTTATAGATTTCATCCGGTTGAACTTCCTGAATGATACGAATCAGGTTGGTGGAATCGGTCAAATCTCCGTAATGCATAAAGAACCGGACATTTTTTTCATGCGGGTCCCGGTAAAGATGATCCACACGGGCCGTATTGAACATAGAGGCCCTTCGCTTAATCCCGTGAACTTCGTATCCCTTCTTGAGCAGAAAATCTGCCAGATAGGCCCCGTCCTGGCCTGTGATTCCGGTAATCAATGCTTTTTTCATGGTGTTCCTTATATTTAAAAAAATTGGTTAAGGGTTAAGGGTTAAGGGTTAAGGGTTAAGGGTTAAGGGGAAAAGGGAAAAGGGAAAAGGGAAAGCGGGGAATATGGAGTACGCAGTAAGGAGCAAAGAGAGGTAGTCCCCTGTGTTCTGTAACCGATTGGGCGGACACGGGGGTCCGCCCCTACAGTCCGAACCAGTGCCCCGCTTTTTCTACACTCCCTCTGGCTTCTGGCCTCTGACCTCTTACAGGCCCTTAACTCAGTCCTTATTCTTCTTACTCCCTACTTCTTACTCCCTACTTCCTACTCCCTACTCCCTACTTCTTACTCCCTACTTCTTACTCCCTACTCCCTACTCCCTACTCCCTACTACCTACTTTTTTTTATCGTCCCTTACCTCATCTTTGATCCGTTTGACGTGTCCACGGCCCAGGCCTTTGACCTCGCATCCAAGTTCAAAATAACGCCGGATACTGTCGTCATCCAGAATTCCAAAACAGTCGATCACGGCAGCCGGTTTTCCGATCATGCCGACCACCTGATCAGGAGACAGCTTAAGATAGGCCTGATGCCGCACGGCAAACACCACGGCATCGGCGCCCGGCAGACTATCTTCCAGGCGCTGACTGACGCGGATATCGCTCAGTTTTTCCTGATTACGGAAAAACCGTCCCTTGGACTGGCCGGGCGCCGGGTACGTGTCCTGTTTTTCCAGTTCCCACCAGTGCTGAACATAGGGGTCATGTACCACAAGCTCACCACCCATTTCCACCAGTTTTCGACAGATAATTTCCGATCCGCTGTAGCGGGTATCGCCCACATCTTCCCGGTAAGATGCCCCCAGCAACACAATCCTGGAGGCCGCGACAATCTTTCCCATATTTCGCAGGGCATCCCGCACCAGAGCCGCGGCATGGAGCCCGCGGCTGTCATTGATATCGATGGCCAGGGGGGTGATTTTGAACATATCATCTTCAAAGCCCATCAGCGTATGATACGCCCACACGCCCAGCCCGCCGTCCTTCGGCAGACAGTATCCGCCGATTCCGGGACCCGGAAAAATAATATTGGAATGGGTCGGACGGACCTTGATGGCATCGATGACCTTGATCAGATCCACGCCGTTACGTTCGGAGAACACACTCCATTCATTCAGAAACGCCAGAATCGTAGCGCGGTAGGAATTTTCCACTATCTTGCAGGTTTCACTTTCAAGCGGCCGGTCCAGAACCGTCAGGGGATACTGATCCACATTCAATATTTCAGATAAAAATTGTACGACCCGCTGACGGGCTTTTTCATTGATACCACTGCAAACCCGCCAGAAATCCCGGATGGAAGCCACATAATTTCTGCCGGGCATGACCCGCTCGAACGAATGGGACAGGAGCGGTTCGGCAGCGATTCCCCGGTTTTCAAAGGCTTTTTTAATAATGGGATACGCAACATATTCGGTGGTGCCGGGTGGAACCGTCGTTTCTATCAGCACCAGACAGTCAGGGCTGATCTTTTCACCGATAATTTTCAGGCTCTCTTCCAATGCGGCAATATCCGCCCGGCCCTGCCGGACATCATTCAAGGCCTCTTTCTGATAGTCACATTGCACATCCACCACCACGATATCGGCCAGCGCCAGGGCATCATAAGTAAAGGTTGCCGTCAGCGTTTTCTTTTCTTTCACACAGCGCTCGATCAAAGGTCCCACTTCCGGATCTTCAGCCTCCACCGGCGCAATCCCCCGATTCAGATAGCGAATTTTCCAGAATGATCGGATCGAGGGCCGCTGCATGCCAATGACAAATTTTGAGGATTCGCCGGTTTTTCTGTCCACCGAATCGGCAACGACTCCGGCCATGACAGCACCGACAAAACCAACGCCCATGACCACGACGATCTTTCTGCCTTTCTGGCGCTGCTCACCGGCAAGCGCTTGAAGCCGTTTCAATTCGATGGCATAATCCTGCTGACCGGGAAGCTCAAACGACTCCCCTGTCGGAGCAATGGATACCTGATTTTGAGACACGATATCTGACATTATTTTCTCCTTGTTGGAATGATTGCTGGGTATGGCGCCCTGCGGGCGGACACGGGGGGGCCGCCCCTGCGCCTACGAGTTATCCCTCATTTCTTACTCTGTCTTCTGACCTCTGCCCCCAAAGTAGAAGAGCCATCCTGGCTCTTTTTTAAGAGGCTGGAAGCCTCTTCTACTGTTTGTTCCCCGACCTCCGACCGCTGATTTCTGACCTCTGGCCTCTGGCCTTAACTCAGTCCTTTTCATATTACCCTAACTAATGACTAGTGTAGCATTAGCCGGCCTCACGGTCAATAAACCCGGAGACTATTTTTCGTTTGGATTTTTAAGCAAGCGCAGGCGGTTAAGTTTTTCGAGTGTGATGTGGCACAGCATGAGATTGATCCATTCGCTGAATAGCGGGAGCAGATCACATAGCTGTTTATCCCCTTTTTTCTGACAGCCTGACTCCAGCTCCGCTATGGCCTCTATAACATCACGGCGCTCCGGTTCAGCCACAAGCAGCTGGTTATAGATGTCAAGGGCCTTTTGGATATAGCCCTGACGGGCATAAAGAGACGCCATCGTGGCGGTACGGGCGGAATTTTGATCATTCATGCAGCGGTTTTTTCTTTCCGTTTTCTAAAAATTTGATGATGATTTCGTCCTTTCCGATCATCCCCAGTTCTTGTCTGGCTACCGTCCCGATATATTCCGGATCAAATTTTAGCCGGTCAAGCGTCCTGCATAAAGACAGATTTTCGGCTGAGGTCCCCTGGCTGGATTCAATCAGCCGTGCTTTGCTCTTTTTGAGCGAATATACTTCGAGAAGGCCATTATTGCTGAATACAATAAAAAAAACCAGGGAAAATAAAATGGCAATCGAAACAGATAAAAGAATTCTCTGGAACCTACTCACGCTTGCCATTCTCCTCCCGGGACAGGCTCTCAAGTTCAGGGCTTTTCAAGACATAGCACGAAGCGGCGTATACGGCCACTCCGAATACCACGCATCCCGAAAACCCCCAGAAAAGAGGCGCTGAGGGCTTATCTGACGCAGGAATGACCCATCGTGCCATGAGCCATACGCAAGCCCCCATTATTGCAGAACCGGTCATGGTTTTGCAAGCAGATAACGTAACGGATTTCCACTGTGGAAACCCGATCCGCCTGACCAATGCGGCAACCAGAAGTATCAGGTTAAGCGTGGAGGCCAGTGAGGCGGATAGCGCAATGCCACAGTGCCCCATCGATTTCATGAGGATGATGCCCAGTGCGATGTTAACTGCGACAGAGACGACGCCTGTTTTTACCGGGGTACGGGCGTCCTGAAGCGCATAAAATATCGATACCACAATTCTGACGGCAGAAAAAGCCCACAGCCCCATTCCATAATAGAATAAAGCGGCTGCGGTCTGTCTCGTGCTTTCGGCATCAAATGCGCCCCGCTGGAACAGCAAGGCCACGATGGGTTCGTTTAGCACCATGAGGCCTACCATCGAAGGCACCGTGATAAAAAACACCAGATTCAGGCTATAGGCAACGGTATCGTTCAACGCATCATATTTTTTTCCCAATGCCTGGCGGGACAGGGTCGGCATCACGGCCGTTGCCATGGCAATGGCAAAAATTCCCAGCGGGAACTGAACCAGACGGTCCGCATAATACAGATACGACACGCTGCCCTCCTCAAGAAAGGAGGCCAGAAGTGTCCCTGCTAAAATATTGATTTGATAAACCGCCGTACCGAATATGGCCGGCAGCATAAGCCTTCCTACTTTTTTCAGCCCGGCATGACAAACCGTTGCCGCCTTCCAGAATATAATCCTCTGGCTCAGCAAAAATGGAATCTGAAGCAACAGCTGCAGCAGGCCGCCGATGAGGACCCCTATCGCCAGGCCGACCACCGGACGGTTCAGGTGCGGAGAAACCAGAAGCGCCGACCCGATAATGGCAACATTCAGAAAAACCGGGGCAAAGGCCGGTGCGGCAAAATGCCCCAACGAATTGAGAATGCCCATGCATAAAGCCACCAGCCCAATAAAAAACAAATATGGAAACATGATCCGGGTCAGCGTGACCGTCAGGGAAAACTGCCCGGACATCGGATCAAAACCCGGAGCAAATACGCGCACCATCATCGGCGCCAGCACAACGCCCCCGACCACGATGACAACCAGAATGGCGGAAAGCAGCCGGATGGCAGATCGTGCCATATGAAGCGCCTCATCTCTTCCCTGACGCGTCAGATACTCCGTAAATACGGGGATGAAGGCAATACTCAACGATCCTTCGGCAAACAGCCGCCTGAACAGATTGGGGATTCTAAAAGCCACAAAAAACGCATCCGAATTTCCCCCGGCCCCGAAAAGGCAGGCAATGATCATGTCCCGGATGACCCCCAGCATGCGGCTGAATAATGTTGCGCTCCCTACGACTCCGGCGGCTCTGGTGACCTGCATATTTTCGGATTTCGACATCGTATCCAATTTCCTGCCTGATTATCTGCCTGATAAATCGAATTCGCCATTTTTTATGTATTGACATTTTTCAGGACATTGATGATAACAAAAAAAGGAAACCCGGTAACTGTTTTTCTTTGCCGGTTTTCTTTGACGACATTTTTTCTTATTGACAATCTCTTCTGACTTTTGTATTTAAATCACTTTTTGAAAAGTATCTTTATATCCTTAGAAAGGGGCATATAACTTGGCTAATCATAAATCCGCAATAAAACGTGCACTACAAAACGAAACCAGACGGTTGCGAAACAAGGGTGTTAAAAGCAGAATTAAAAATGTAGTAAAACAGGTGCGCCTTGATGCTGCTGAAAATAACGCAGATTCTGCCGTCAAGGATCTCATTGCCGCACAGGGGGCTATAGACAAAGCATCCAAAAGAGGAGTGATTCATTCCAAAACGGCTGCCAGAAAAATTTCCCGCCTGTCAAAACTGGTTAATGGCATCAACGCATAGCAAGGCAACCGCGTTTCGTTCCTGAATCGGCCCTGGGGGCCTTTAGAATTGACCTTTCAGGGCTTAAGGGCTCATTCAAAAATAACTTCACATTTTAAACGCCGATGCATCCTGCCTGGTTGCGTCACGAAAGCTCTGAATATGCTTGATATTCATACACTTTCGTGCCTTGCCGGACAGGCGCCTCAACACTTAAAATTGCGAACTTATTCCTGAGCGAACCCTTAAAATTGCGAACTTATTTCTGAGCGAACCCTAAGGGCCGGTTTTTCTACTCCCCGCTTGATGACAGCCATCTGTCATGGACTTCAGCTGACATTTTTTACCGCGTACCGGCCAATAAATCACATGACCATCGGCACGGCTCTGGTCTGATGGATGCTGTCAGGCCAGCAGAAAGATCAGAAGCGATCGGTTAGCCGATAATAGACTTTTTCTGCAATGCGTTTGGATATCTCCGATATGGCAATTCGACGGTTCTGTTCCGTGACTGATTTTTCCGACACGACCAGATAGACCTCACTATCGGAAATATTATTGGCCGACCATATCACATCGCCCTGTGAATCCATCATTTTCAGATCCATACAAACGGTTACGCGAGTTTCGATCGACGTATGGCTGTCTCTGTGCGACACAGAATCGATGGTCATGGATTTTACAGTTCCATGAAGAAATGCGTCTGCCCTGTCACGTTCGTTTGCAACCGGGTTTCCGTTTCGAATGAACTCGATGACCAGATCGTTGCTGAACACACTCTCGATCCCGGTCTCGGCGGTTCGATTTTCAAAGACATTGATAAAGATCGATTGTACGTTGCCCGGAAGCACCCCGTTGCCCGAAAACCGGTAACCGCAACCGGAACATGCCATCATGAAAAACAGCAGAAAAAAAATCGGAATATATTTTTTTACAGTACTCAATAAAAGCCTCCCTTTAAAAAGTAGGCAGTAATCAGTAGGGAGCGGGCAGTAGACAGCAAAGTGCAAAGGAACATAGCATATGCGGCTATCAGTTATTTACTGTTTACGCCTTACTCCTTACTCCTTACTCCTTACTCCCTGCTCCCTGCTCCCTGCTCCCTACTTGCCTATATCACAATATTAACCAGCTTTTTCTTGATCACAATGACTTTTTTTACCGGTTTTCCGGCGATAAACCGGATGGTATTGTCATCGGAAAGTGCGATTTTTTTAATAGTTTCATCATCCGCATCCGCATCCACGGTAAACCGGCCTCGGAGTTTGCCATTCACCTGAATCACGATGACCAGTTCGTCTTTTTCGAGCGCCTCTTCTTTCCATGTCGGCCAGGACCTGGCCACGATACCGGTATCATATCCGAGAGACTGCCAGAGTTCTTCGCAAAAGTGGGGCACGATCGGCGCCAGAAGCAGGACAGCAGATTCAATTGCAAACCGCATAACGCTGCTGTTCCGGCAGCTTTCTCCTGAGGAATCCTGAGGGTCCATTCCGTACATGGCATTGACCAGTTCCATGACCGCGCTGATGGCCGTGTTAAAATGAAACCGGTCTTCAATATCGCCGCTTACCTTCTTGATCGCAGCATGTGTTTTTTTATACAGGTCTCTGAATTTTCCTTCCAGTTGATCCGGACTGCCGTCAAAGGCATCGACATCTTTGATACGTTCCATCCAGGAAACGGCCAACCGCCAGATCCGGTTCAGAAAACGAAAGCCCCCATCAACCCCCTGCTCACTCCATTCCAGATCTCTTTCCGGCGGCGCGGCAAACAGGCAGAACAGCCGGGTGGTATCGGCTCCGTACCTGTCAAGAAGCACATTGGGATCAATGACATTTTTTTTGGATTTTGACATTTTTTCAACCCGGCCGATAGTTACCTGACTGCCGCATTTACTGCAGATCCGCTGCTCACCGCTTCCCACGACTTCCTCCGGAAATATAAATCCGTGTTCCGGGCATGATGCAGTTTCCTTACAGACCATACCCTGGGTCAGAAGACGGGTAAACGGTTCGTTGTGATCCACCAGACCGAACGCTTTCAGCACACGGGTAAAATAGCGGGAATACAGCAGATGCAGGATGGCATGTTCCACACCGCCGATATATTGATCCACCGGCATCCAGTAGGCAACCGCTTCTTTGTCAAACATGCCTTTATCATATGCGGGGCTGCAGTATCGATCAAAATACCAGGAGGATTCCACAAATGTGTCCATGGTATCGGTTTCCCGCCGGGCATCCGTACGGCCGCATTCCGGGCAGGTGGTCTGTTTGAACGAATCCAGAAACGGAAGCGGTGATTTGCCGCCTTCAAGCAGATTGGCATCTTCGGGAAGCGTTATCGGCAGATCTTCCAGAGAAGCCGGAACAATTCCGCAGGATTTACAATGGATCATGGGAATAGGCGCGCCCCAATAGCGCTGTCTGGAAATCCCCCAGTCTCTCAGCCGGAAACTGATGGTCTTTTTACCGATCCCCCTTTGGGCCATCTCCGCAACGATATCTTCTTTGGCCTGCGTATTGCGGATGCCGTTAAACCGGCCGGAATTGATCATATTTCCTTCTCCGGCATAGGCTTCGGTCATGATGCCGGAATCGGGTTCTCCTTCTTCCGGTTTTACTACCGGTATAATCTCCAGCCCGTATTTTTCAGCAAAATCAAAATCCCTCTGGTCGTGAGCCGGTACAGACATGACCGCACCCGTACCATATTCCATCAGGGCAAAATTAGCGGTATAAATGGGCATTCGGTAGCCGCTCATGGGATTGATACACCAGGCGCCGATAAAAACGCCTTCTTTTTCATAATTTTCCAGGGCCTTTACCGATCGTTCCTGAAGCGCCATTCGATCGACAAACGCACGCGCCTGGGTTTGCTGCCGGGTACCTTCAGACAGCTCAAGCACCAGCGGATGCTCCGGCGCCAGACACATAAATGTTGCCCCAAAAATCGTATCCGGCCGTGTTGTAAAAACGGAAATATCCTGATCACGCCCCTCAATAGCAAACCGGATCTCAGCGCCGTAACTTTTCCCGATCCAGTTTCTCTGCATGGTCGTGACCTTTTCCGGCCATCCCGGCAGCTGATCGCAATGCACCAGCAGATCATCGGCATAATCGGTAATCCGGAAAAACCACTGCCAGAGTTTTTTCTGACGCACCTGTCTGCCGCAGCGCCAGCACATGCCCGATTCCACCTGTTCATTGGCCAGAACGGTCTGGCAGGTGTCACACCAGTTTACGAACGATTCCTTCCGGTACACCATGCCTTTTTCATACATTTTAATAAACAGCCACTGCTCCCACCGGTAATATTTCGGATGACAGGTGGCTATTTCCCGGTTCCAGTCATAGCTGAATCCCATGCGTTTGAGTTGTGCCCGCATGGTTTTAATATTTTCATACGTCCATTTTGCCGGATGGGTGTTGTTGGCAATTGCCGCATTTTCCGCGGGCATACCAAACGCATCCCAGCCCATGGGGTGAAGGACGTTATATCCCCGCATCGTTTTGTATCTGGCGATCACATCTCCGATGGTATAATTTCTCACATGCCCCATATGAATCTTACCGGACGGATAGGGAAACATTTCCAAAAGATAATATTTTTTCTTATCCGGATCTTCGGTAACTTCAAACATCTTTGATTCATCCCAGAATCTCTGCCATTTGGCCTCTATGGCCTGCGGATTGTATTTTTCTTCCATGATATATACTCAACCTCCGGTATATGAACTGCAATGGGCTTCATTCCGTTTTTACTGCGACGGGCTTACGTACACCTTATTGCAAAAAATTCGCGACGCCTTGAACGTAAACTTTTTACGCGTTCACCACTCTTCATCTTCAAAAAACAAAATGTCGCGCGGCTGGAACCCGATCCTGACGCAAAAATTGAAAAAAATGGGGTTGGCCCTATCATCGGCCATTGCGTCATTTCCTCGCTGTAGAAATAAATCCGGCCGAAGTTAAAACCAAGCCCCAAAAAACAGACAGTTGTGGATGGCCACGACCTGAGGGCTTGCTCAAAAACCGATCCGTGTCCGTAATCCTCATGCCACAATATGACATAAATAGCAAGACTGCCGCCACGGTTTCATCCGGCTGAGTTCCAAAATGAATAACTCTGAAAACACAGGCCAGACGCCTGCTGTCCAATGCAAAGGAATTAGTGCATTTACGTCATTTTATGTGTTATATTTAATTTTCATTACGACGGACGGGATATTTCGTCAACACGCCCACGGATAATTCCGTAAAAAAACCGTAATGGAATTAAAATCGGAAGACTTACGACTTTTGACTCACAACTGAAGACTGACCGTTTCATGACTGACAAAAAGACAATTATTAAGAAAACAATTGACTTGTTACTATCAATTTCATATTCATGTAAATTAACCAAATGCCCTAAGGCTCCCATCCGGACAGATCAGCAGAAATCTGCTTTACCCGATCAACCGAATATTTCATGGACTTTCCGGGTGATATTTCAGACACACGCGACATGGTGAATTCAAAACGATCCGGACAACATATTTTATTTAACCGGAGCATAAAATATAAGATATTCAATTGCTATCAATGCCATCGGCTTGAAAAAATTACACTTCAGATCGGCATGTAATGACGCTTTCCGGGAATTTATCCGTGGCCACCCCTTTCATGCGGACAAAAAATGAGATTTAATTTTTTAAGTCTTTTGCATTGATGAAAATACTCTGAAAAAAGAGTATGAGAGGAGAGAAAAAAGGATGAACATTGTATGAACATTAAGATATTAATCAACGCCATCGATCCGGAAGAATGCCGGATAGCGACGGTAAAGGACAACAAGCTTGAAGAATTTAATATCGAAACCACTACAAGAGAAATTACACAGGGCAATATTTATAAAGGAATCGTCACCCGGATTGAACCGGCGCTTCAGGCCGCATTCGTAGATTACGGAGCAGAGCGGCATGGATTTCTTCAAAAAAATGAAATCCACAGTGATTACTATCAGGATAACCATACCGGAGATAATTCCATCGAAAATATTGTCAAACGAGGGCAGGAAGTTCTAGTACAGGTCAGCAAAGAGCCGGACATGAAAAAGGGGGCGATGCTTACCACGTTTGTGTCCCTGCCCGGCCGGCATATCGTCCTGATGCCGGGAAGTAGCAGCCGGGGCGTATCCAGAAAAATTGAAGACGAGGAAGAAAGAGCCCGGCTCAAAGACCTTATGGAGTCTCTGAAAATGCCGGATGGTTTTGGTCTCATCATTCGAACCGCCGGCTCTGACTGCTCCAAGACACTGATATACAAAGACCTCCGGTACCTGCTGAAGCTCTGGAAAAACATCATGACCAAGGGGCTCAATGAAAAAGCCCCGACCCTGCTGTACAAGGACCGGATTCTGGCTCTCAGATCCATTCGGGATTCGTTTTCGGATGATGTGACCGGCATTCTGGTGGATAACGACGCCATGTTCAATGAAGTCAAAGAATTTATCAATATTATTTCCCCGAAACATACAAAAATTGTCAAGCTCCACAAGGGGCCAAAACCCATTTTCACGAAATACCAGCTGGAAGATCAGATCGCTTCCATTTTTGAGACACGGGTCATCTTAAAATCAGGCGGCTCCATTGTGATCGAACGTACCGAAGCGATGGTAACCATCGATGTCAATTCCGGCAAAGCCATCCATAAAAAATCCGTTGAAGCGACGGCGTTTTTAACCAATATCGAGGCGGCGGAAGAAATTGCCCGACAACTGAGAATGAGAGATCTCGGAGGGCTTATCGTCATTGATTTTATCGACATGAGAGAGACCAAGCATAAAATGGAAGTTGAGAAGACCCTCAAAAACCATATTAAACCGGATAAAGCACGGACAAAAGTGGGGAGAATCTCAAAATTCGGTCTGATAGAAATGTCCAGACAACGAATCAGGCCTTCCATTGAATTTGGCAGTTACGAACCCTGCCCGTACTGCCGTGGAAAAGGCCTCACGCCTTCAACGGAAACAATGGGGTTGAGTTTTTTACGGAAACTGCGCATAGAAACCCTGAAATCAGATATTCACACAGTAAAAGGCATTGTCCCTGTGAGGGTCGCGGACTACCTGCTCAATAAAAAGCGGAAGGAAATTCTGGATCTTGAACTTAGAAGGGATCTGAGTATCAAAATAGAAGGCGACACGTCCTTGATACCGGGCAAATGCAAAATTATGAGTGAATGAGAAAATCAGAGGGCAGAGGGCAGAGGGCAGAGGGCTCTTGACTCACGACTCACGACTCACGACTGTCAACGTACGCTGGAGGTTACATGCCGGCAAAATCATCAGGCAAAGTCAATAAAATCATCATCTTTTCGATCATCATCATCCTGACGATGGCGGGTGCAATTGGGGTGAGCCTTTTCATGAAAAGCCATTCAAACAAGATGACCGGCACCTCTGCGCCCGAAAACCGTATATCCATAAAGGCCCCACCGCTCATCGATTACAATACACTGGAAAAAGACGAGGCGCTTAAGGCGATGATGCAGCGCCGAAAAGAAAAATACGGTTTGGAAAAAGGCGTCAATATCATTGCCAGGCCGGATGAATCCCTGAAAATCGGAAACTCAACAGTCACAATGAGGGAAATTTTAGACAGCATCCATCTGGATAAAGGCAACATCATTGAAGGCAATCTGCTGCAGCCCGGCGATGTGCCCGGCTCCAAAACCGCCGTGTATACAGACACCAATGACGTTTATGGTATTTATATTGTCCAGCCGGGCGACAATATCTGGAACATCCATTACAGATTTTTGAAAAGCTATTTTGGACACAGGGGAATAGCCCTCTCCCCTGTTGCCGATGAACCGGATATCAAGGGACACAGCTCAGGTGTCGGAAAAATTTTGAAATTTTCCGAAACAATGGTATACATTTACAATGTCAAAGACCGAAAACTTGAAGCGGATATCCACCTGATTTACCCGTTAAGCAAAATAGTCGTATTCAATATGAAAGAATTGTTTACGCTTCTGGATCAAATTGATTATCCCCGCGCTAATCACATCCAGTTTGACGGAGAAACCATTTGGATACCGACGGAACAGTAACGGTCTTGAGCTTTGTGGCCGGTTTCTGACAAACAAAATATGAAGAACTATTTGACGCCAACAATCTTTTACAGTATATCTGCGCCATTTCACTTGGCAATGGGTGTGGGAAAACAGCTATGGCGACATTCAAAGGGTTCAACAGACGATTGACCTGTCTGCTGATTATGGCAGTCCTGCTGGTGCTGTCCGGTTGCCAGGGATGCGGGAGCATGGCATCTGTTGAACGTTTTCGCAAATCGTCTGATCCGTATCAGGGAAGCCCTTATCAGGTTGCACTGTCGCAGTGGACCCGGGAAGCCCGGATATATCAGGGGCTGGATGTTAAACTAATTGCATCCGCAACGTACAAATCTCCTGCGTTCAGGCAGGCGTATATCGCCGAATATGCCAGGGCCTATGCCCTGACAGATGCCCGGAAAACCCGTCTGGAAAAAGACCATCAGGCGGCAGCCGGCATGTTTAACGATTTTATTCTTGCCGCTTATGTTCCGGAAAAAGACTGGGATAATTTCAGCAGAAGGGATTCGGCCTGGAGCATGTTTATCATTACCGGCTCAGGTAAACAGGTTCTGCCGGTTGAAATCCGAAAAATAAAAAAACCCGACGCGGTCTTCACGCACTTCTTCCCATATGCCACTCCATGGAAATCGATCTATCTGGTTCGATTTCCAATGCAGGTTACCGGGACACGGGAACCTGTCATCAACGATGATGCTGATGGGACAAAGCTTGTCATTACAAGCGTACTGGGAAAAACGGAAATGGTATGGAGCAGGAACGCAGCCGGCAACCGTCCATCAACTAAAACCGTACAACCATAACAAAACCATACAATCTTATTATCTAAAGGAGGTTTATCTTGACAGGAATCGCTTACGCAATGGGCCAGGGAGGCGCTCAAGGCGCTCAAGGTGGATTTGGAGCATTCATTCCTCTTATTCTGATGTTTGCCATTTTCTATTTTCTGCTGATCAGACCTCAGCAGAAAAAGAACAAGGCCCACGCTGATATGGTTAAAAACCTGAAAAAAGGCGACAGGATTGTTACATCCGGAGGCATTCATGGACGTATCACGTCAGTGGATGAAACGGTTATGACCATAGAGGTAGCTGATAAAGTCCGCATAAAGATCTCCAGGGGCAATGTCTCCTCATTACTTCAGCCTGCACCCGCAGCAAAAGAAGACACCTCCGAAAAAAAAGATGTATAAAATCAAATAACCGAAAGCATCAGGCTGGCAAAGGCTGTGCCTCTCAAACGGCACGAACACAGATTGCGTTTAATGGCTTCTTCCAGCGGGTCATACGGGAAAACAGCTCTATAAGATCTTTGCGGAAAGGAACGGATCAGTGAAGACTCTTTCTTGGAAACATATTATTGTTTTATTAATCACTGTTGCGGCAGTTATTCATATCATGCCAACGGTAAATCCGGCCCTGTGGCCCCACAAAAAAATCAACCTCGGACTTGACTTGCAGGGAGGTATGCATCTTGCCCTCGAAGTCGACACGGAAAAGGCCGTGGAAAGTACTGTGGAACGAATCAGCCAGGAGCTGCGCAACAGTCTTAAGAAAGAACATATCCGGTACACCGGCATTGACCGGGTAGACGGTAATAAAATATCCGTTCAAATCCCTGAAGACAGCAAACAGTCATTTGACCAGATTCTTGGCAAGGAATTCAAACAGTTGCGTCTGATTTCCACTGTCCCGGACAGCGGACAGATCCACATCACAATGGACCTGCCTGACAGAGAAACAATCCAAATCAAAAAACTGGCCGCGGATCAGGCGCTTGAGACGATCAGAAACCGTATAGACCAGTTCGGAGTCAATGAACCGGATATCCGTCGTCAGGGAGAAAATCGAATCCTGATTCAGCTGCCGGGGGTCAAGGAAACAAAAAGAGCCAAAGATATCATTGGCAAAACAGCGATTCTTGAATTCAAGCTCCTGGATGATACGCATGATGTCAATGCGGCGCTCAAGGGCAATGTCCCCCCGGGCAGCCAGATTCTGTATGAAATCAAAGTCGACCCTGCCACATCACGCGAAATCAAAGTTCCTTACCTGCTGAAAAAAGGAACCCTGCTGACCGGGGCCTATCTGACCGATGCCCGGGTTCAGATTGACTCTCAGTACAATGAGCCCTATGTGTCCATTGATTTTGACAAAAAGGGCGCTCGCCTGTTTGAACGGATTACCGAAGAAAATGTGAAAAAACGGCTGGCGATCGTTTTGGACAATAAAGTATATTCGGCACCGGTTATTCAGGAAAAAATATCCGGCGGATCGGCCCGTATTACAGGAAATTTTTCACCGGAAGAAGCCCATGACCTTGCCATCGTCCTCCGCGCGGGCGCGTTGCCGGCACCGGTTCAGGTCATAGAAGAGCGTACGGTCGGCCCCTCTCTGGGAGCGGACTCCATTCGAAAAGGGTTGATGTCCATGATTGTTGGCGGCATTCTTGTGGTGGCCTTCATGGTCCTCTATTACAGACTGTCAGGCTTGATTGCCGATGTCGCTTTGTTCATGAATATTATTCTCATTGCAGCAGGACTGGCCGCGTTCCAGGCAACGCTGACGTTACCGGGCATTGCTGGAATCATTTTGACCATCGGTATGGCCGTAGATGCAAATGTGCTCATCTTTGAACGTATCAGAGAGGAAATGGCCGTAGGCCGATCTCCGCGGGCCGCGGTTGATACCGGTTACCAGCGTGCCACCCTTACCATCCTTGACGCAAACGTCACAACGCTGATTGCCGCACTGGTGCTGTTCCAATTCGGGACAGGGCCGGTGAAAGGATTTGCCGTAACCCTGAGTCTGGGTGTGATTTCCAGCCTGTTTACTTCGCTGATTGTTACACGGATGATTTTTGATTATTTGCTGTTGAAACGGAAAACCCGAACATTGAGCATATAACGGCGCCAAAGAAAATAAGCGTATAATATAAGGATTAAGGATCTCACTCATGCAGCTTATTAAACCCGGTATTCATATAAATTTTATAGAAAAACGAAAAATCGCTTTTACCTTTTCCATGCTTATGATCCTTGCCGGAATCGTATCTCTGATCATTCATCAGGGACCCAAGTATGGAATCGATTTTGCAGGTGGAACCGTCATTCAGATTAAATTGAGCACGGCTGCAACCATCGGTGATATCAAATCGGGCCTCAAATCCATCGGACTGGAAAAATCCTCTGTTCAATCGTTCGGTGAACGGAATACCAATGAATTTCTTATTCATACCGACATAACCGATACGGACGAAAATTATTCCGATACGCTTCAGCAGGCGCTGAAATCATCGACTGGAACCGATGTTGAAATTCGACGAATCGAAATGGTCGGGCCCCAGGTCGGCAAAGACCTGCAGGAAAAAGCCCTTTTTGCCATGTTTTACGCACTGCTGTTTATCACGATCTACATCTCCGGCCGGTTTGAATTAAAATGGATGTTGAGTGGCATCATGGCCGCCGCCCTCATGGCTGCCGTGTATTTCTTTACCCTGTTTAAGGTCAGCATCCCGTTTTTGATTGGCACGGCATTGATCTTATCACTGGTGCTGTTCTGGTTTCTTGAACTCAAATATGCCATGGGAGCCATTGTTGCACTGATCCATGATATCATCATTACGGTGGGAATTTTCTCGATTTTCGATAAAGAATTCTCTTTGCCGATTATCGCCGCGCTGTTGACCATTATCGGTTATTCATTAAACGACACGATCATCGTATTTGACCGCATACGCGAAAACATGAGAAAGCACAACAAGCTACCCCTGGATACGATTATCAACAAAAGCATCAATGAAACCTTGAGCCGAACCCTGCTCACGTCAGGGACAACTATTATCGTTGTGCTGGCATTGTTTGTGCTCGGCGGCGGAATCATCCACGACTTTGCATTTGCCATGCTTGTCGGTGTGGTGATCGGAACCTACTCGTCCATATACGTGGCAAGCCCCATTCTGCTGGCCTGGCAAAACAAGGAGAAAAAATAGGTGTCCAGATCAGCAGATTCAGTGTGACAAGAGGAAGCTTCATGAGGCAGTTTATTAAAATAGCAGGCGTTTTAGCGTTCGCCGGCATATGCCTGTCAGCGTGCGCCATGGCACCGGCAACTGACGATAACGAGCTGCAGGTCCTTCAAAATCAGGCAGATGAGACGAATCAAAAAATCAAGGAAATCTATCACCGGATGTCGGTCATGCAGTTCATGCTCGATAATCATCAGAAAACGATCCATGACCTGGAAAAATGCAACGTTCAGCAGGCGCGACAGCCCCTGGCCGTGGCTGAAACTCAGCCCGTTTTCTCACCGGCTGAAAACATGGATGAAACGGATACCGTCACGACAGATAGATTATCATCATTGCCCGCAGCCTCTCCACCACCATCCCCTGCCGTCAAATCTGTTGCTGAACCGGCAAGGGCGCCGCAGCAACTTTACGACGAGGCCTTATCGACGTATAAACGCAATGATTATGCGTCAGCACTGTCAATGTTTAATTCATTCATCGCACATTACCCGGCCCACGATCTCATCGACAATGCCTTATACTGGTCCGGGGAATGTTTATACTCTCAAAAAAAATTTTCAGCGGCCATTGCCTTTTTTAAAAAAGTGATCGATACATATCCCCGCGGTGGGAAAGCGCCTGACGCTATGCTGAAAGTCGGATATACGTATCTGAATCTTGATGATCCACCCAAAGCGAAGTATTATTTTAAAGAAGTGATCAAATCATACCCGTTTTCATCGGCTGCTGAAAAGGCCGAATTGAAATTGAAGCGAATCAGGTAACTTCAGGGATATGGAAAAAATACTGCCATGGTTTACGCTGAAAAGCGTTCCGGGTATCGGCAATCTGCTCTTTAAACGGCTGATCGATCGTTTTCGATCCCCGGAGTCAGCTCTCAACGCGTCATATGACGAGCTGATTCAGGTTGAGGGGATAACGCATCGGCTTGTTTCCGGAATCAACCGACATAGCCTGCCGGATCATATCAAAAAAGAAATGGATCTGATTCAGAAAAAAGGCTATCAGGTCATCACCCTGACCGATGATGTTTATCCTCCCCGATTACGGGAAATTTATGATCCGCCACCGTTTTTATATGTGTACGGTACGCTGAAAAAAACCATTCGAAACATCGCGGTTGTGGGCGCAAGAAAGGCGACCACATATGGTATGGCGTCGGCCAGAGACCTGAGCATGGCGCTTGCCCGTCACGATTTGACGATTGTCAGCGGCATGGCCCGGGGGATTGATACCGCAGCTCATCACGGCGCACTCATGGCCGGGGGACAAACGGTTGCAGTGCTTGGAAGCGGTCTGGACCGTATTTATCCGGCAGAAAACACAAAATTATTTCACAAAATTGCTGAAAACGGGGCGGTAGTTTCAGAACTGCCACTGCTGACAGAGCCCGAAGCATATCATTTTCCCGCACGAAATCGCATCATCAGCGGCATGTCGCTGGGCACGGTGGTCATTGAAGCTGCCAGAAAAAGCGGCTCTCTGATCACAGCCCGTTTGGCCGCAGAGCAGAACCGGGAAGTGTTCGCAGTTCCGGGCAGTATCCATTCCATGAAAAGTTCAGGCACCCACAGCCTCATCAAGCAGGGAGCCAAGCTGGTCGAAACAGCACATGACATTCTCGAAGAAATCGCGTATATTATTGATGTAACCGATCATAGCGGTATGAAATCAGACAATGCCCATCCGCACCCTGGACTTCCTGACCTGTCAGCTGATGAATCAATGGTTTTCGAATGCCTTGAGGCCTATCCTGTCCATATCGACGATCTTATTTGCAAATCAGCCCTTACGCCGGGAAAACTTCAGGGCGTATTGCTTCAGCTGGAGCTGAAAGGAATGGTTCACCAGTCTGAGGGGAATTATTTTTCTTTGGCGCGAAATGGTTAAGGGGTAAAGGGTGTAGGGTGATGAAAATCATCCATGCTGACCCAATTTTTGCTTTGAAAATTATCACCAAGCTGAAAGCTCAACAGGGCAAACCGGCTGATATTTTTGAGCATTCAGCATTCAGATTCGAGCTTACGCTGAACAGAAATGGAATAATACCCAAAAGCCGGGTTAAGATTGATTTTCATTATCCCAGGGGCGGGCCCCCGTGTCCGCCCGTCGGGCCAAAGGAACAAGAATTAGTGCAGGGGTCACGGTAAATGATATAGGTATAAGAGGGAAAACAGCTGATGGCTGCTAAAATCTGGCCGTAAATACAGAGTGTTTCAGCAGGTAAACGAAAAAAACAGTCGTCAGTTCTCTGGCCTCTGACCTCTGACCTCTGATTTCTGTCTTCTGATTTCTGTCTTCTGATTTCTGACATCTGTCTTTAAATCTCGACTCGCGACTGAGTTTTCGCGACTGACATATATTGTAAGAGGGGAAAGCTTTGGATAAACCACTTGTGGTAGTTGAATCACCTACAAAGGTCAGAACCATAAAAAAATATCTCGGCGATGGCTATAATGTTGTGGCAACGGTGGGTCATATCATGGACCTTCCGTCAAAGGAAATCGGCATCGATATCGAACAGGGGTTCAAGCCCCAGTATGAAACGATTCCCGGGAAGCAGAAGATCATATCCTTGCTGAAAAAAGCGGCCGGCAGCGCCATTGAAATCTTTCTTGCCCCTGACCCGGACCGCGAAGGCGAAGCCATCGCATTCCATACTGCAGATGTATTGAAAAAAAAAGGAAGAAAATTTCATCGGGTTCTGTTTCACGAACTGACCCGCAATGCCATTCATGAAGCGATTTCATCCCCCGAGCCGCTGAACGAACATAAATATGAGGCGCAAAAAGCGCGCCGGATTCTGGATCGGCTGGTGGGTTATCAAATTTCTCCCCTGCTGTGGAAAAAAGTTCAACGGGGGCTGAGCGCCGGACGGGTCCAGTCCGTGGCCGTTCGGATCATCTGTGAACGGGAACGGGCAATTCAGGCGTTTGAACCCGAAGAATACTGGTCAGTCACCGCACATCTTGAAGGCGCTGCGCCGCCGGAATTTACGGCAAAGCTGGTCCGGAAAAACGGCAAAAAAATTAAAATCACCGATCAACTCAGCGCGGATACCATTGTCAAAGCGCTGGCCGATCAACCCTTTACGGTTGATCAAATTATCAGCAAGACAACAAAACGTAATCCCATGCCCCCGTTTACCACCAGCAAGCTCCAGCAGGAATCGATACGAAAACTCAGATTTTCCGCAAAAAAAACCATGATCATCGCCCAACAGCTCTATGAAGGCATTGACCTCGGACCCGGCGAACCGGTGGGGCTGATCACCTATATGCGAACCGACTCCACCCGCATTGCGTCAGAAGCGGCATTAGAAGCGCTGGAGTGGATACGAAGTCAGTATGGCAATGATTATGTCATCGACAAACCCAGAGAATTCAAAAATCGAAAAAAAGTACAGGACGCCCATGAATGTATAAGGCCCTCATCCGTATTGAACTCGCCGGAGCAGGTGGCGCCTCATCTGAATAAGGACCAGTTGGCATTATACACCCTTATATGGCAGCGTTTTGTCGCCTCTCAGATGAAACAGGCCCTCATCAACCAGAACTCCGTACTGATCAAAACCGATGACTGCGAATTGACCGCCAGTGGTTCCACGGTTGCGTTTCCGGGGTTTATGATACTGTACCTGTCCGAGGATGCCAAAGCAGAAAGCGAGATGGAAAAAGACAAAGGCCCCCTGCCACCGCTTTCAAAGGGTCAGGTGCTGAAGCTGAATCAGCTCGTCCCGAAACAGCATTTTACCGCCCCTCCCCCGAGATTCTCTGAAGCCTCCCTTGTGAAAGAACTCGAGGAAAACGGCATCGGACGGCCCAGCACCTATGCAAGCATTTTATCCACCATACGCGATAAAGGGTATGTGGACCTGATGAAAAACTATTTCAGACCCAATGAACTGGGCTTTATTGTCAATGACCTTTTGGTTGAAAGTTTTCCCGATATTTTAAACGTGGATTTCACTTCAAAGATGGAAGACGATCTGGACAAGCTGGAATCTGCCGAAGAAAACACCTGTCAGGTGCTCACACGATTTTATACTCCGTTCAAAACGGAACTGGATGCTGCAACCGAAGGGATGCTCAGTGTCAAAGGCGTCGGAGTGCCAACCCCTCTGAAATGTCCGAAATGCAAGGCGACACTTCATATAAAAATGGGTCGGAACGGTGCCTTTATCGCCTGCAGCAGCTATCCGGAATGTACGTTCACCGGCAATTACCTCCGGGATGAAAAAGGCAATTTTCAACTGATTGAGCCCCCGCCGGATCAGGTTTCAGATCAGATATGTGAAAAATGCGGAAAACCGATGGTGATTAAAACGGGGCGGTATGGTCAATTTTTAGCATGCAGCGGTTACCCGGACTGTAAAAACGCCCGGTCTATGAGTTCAAACGGCCAGGGTGAGGATACCGGTGTCAATTGTCCTGAACCCGGTTGCAGCGGGAAACTGGTTCAGAAAAGCTCCAAACGCGGAAAAATTTTCTACGGGTGCAACCGTTATCCGGACTGCACATTTGCCATCTGGGAAAAACCGATTCCCCGAAAATGCCCGCAGTGCGGCGCCGAGTTTCTGGTTGAAAAAACGACCAAAAAGGCCGGCACATGCATTCTTTGTCTGAATAAAGAATGCGGATTCAGAGAAATGGCTTGACAAGCACAGGCCGGCTTGTTAAACAAGCAGGAATTATTAATATTCAAATGAAGTACACATGTAAAAACTATGAATACAGCAATCATTGTCACCCTCATACTTAGCGTCGTTATTATTAGCCTCGTGGCGGTTCTAATCAGCTGCTGCGGGGAAGAGGCTTGATAATGGCTTAAACTAACTTCTGTCATCTGAACATCAAATCCGTTATCCGCTCTCTCCGAAGCAGATAGCGGATTTTTTTTATGGGAAGGGAAAAAGATGAAAAGCGACATTGCCAAGAAAGGGATTGAAAGGGCACCACACCGTTCTTTGTTTAAGGCCATCGGTTATACCGATACGGAAATCAACCGGCCGCTTATCGGTATTGCCAATTCCGCAAACGCAGTGATTCCGGGTCACGTCCATCTGGATAAAATCGTTGAAGCGGTAAAAGCCGGGGTTTACATGGCAGGTGGAACGCCTGTCGAATTCGGAGTCATCGGCGTCTGCGACGGCATTGCCATGAATCATGTCGGCATGAAATATTCACTGGCCAGCCGCGAGCTGATCGCCGATTCGGTTGAAGTCATGGCAACCGCCCATGCCTTTGACGCTCTGGTACTGGTACCCAACTGTGATAAAATCGTGCCGGCCATGTTGATGGCCGCTGCCCGTATAAATATCCCCGCCATTGTCATCAGCGGTGGCCCCATGCTGCCGGGGAGGTATCCCGGGAAAAAAGGCAATGAAAAAATCGATCTGATCTCGGTATTTGAGGCGGTCGGAGCCGTTCGCTCTGGCCAGATGACCGAAGACCAGCTGGCCGCCATTGAGGATGCGGCCTGCCCGACCTGCGGTTCCTGTGCCGGCATGTTTACAGCCAATTCCATGAACTGTCTGACTGAAGCGATTGGCATGGCGCTGCCCGGCAACGGGACCATTCCAGCGGTCATGTCCGCCCGAATCCGTCTGGCCAAACAGGCGGGCATGCAAATCCTTCATCTGCTGGAGCATCAGATCACCCCTAAAAAAATCATGACGGACAACGCATTCATGAACGCGCTGACCGTAGATATGGCGCTGGGTTGCTCCACCAACACGGTGCTCCATCTTCCGGCCATCGGCCGGGAAGCCGGAATTACGATCGATCTGAATCTGATCAACGACGTCAGCCGGAAAACGCCGCATCTGTGTTCGTTGAGTCCCGGCGGCAAAGACCATCTGGTTGATCTGCACTACGCCGGCGGCATCAGTGCGGTGATGAACGAACTTTCGGGTGCCGGTCTGATCCATACCGACTGCATGACGGTGACGGAAAAAACTGCCGGGGAAAACATACGGCACTGCCCCATTCTCGATACCGATGTTATCCGGCCCATTGCAAATCCGTATCATGCGCAAGGCGGCCTTGCTGTTTTATTCGGAAATCTGGCCCCCCTGGGATGTGTGGTCAAACAATCGGCGGTAAGGGATGAAATGCTTCAGCATCAAGGCCCTGCCAGAGTGTTTGAGTCAGAGGAAGAAGCGACAGAGGCGATTATGGCCGGCCGGATTCAAAAAGGAGATGTCATCGTCATCCGCTATGAAGGTCCGATGGGCGGACCGGGCATGCGTGAAATGCTCACGCCCACATCGGCGATTGCCGGAATGGGCCTTGACGCGCATGTCGCATTGCTCACGGATGGACGGTTCTCCGGTGGCACGCGAGGTGCGGCCATCGGCCATATTTCACCGGAAGCCATGCAGGGAGGCCCTGTAGCCGCTGTCCGGGAAGGTGATCTGATCTCCATCGATATCCCTTCAAAGACTATCCGGCTGAACGTGCCGGATCAGGAAATAAATGATCGATTGGCTGCCTGGACCCCGCCGCCGGCAAAAATAACTCACGGCTACATGGGCAGATACGCCCGGATGGTGTCATCGGCCAATGAAGGGGCTGTGGTCAAATGAGAGATGGGTCAAATCAGCAGGGAGTACCAGACAAACAGAACGAGATCAGGACTGGGAACAGGCGACTGACAACTCCCGCCTGGAAAAACAGATAAGGAATACAACCAGCATGAAACTAACCGGCGCACAAATTTTAATGAAAGTGCTCAAAGAAGAAGGCGTGGATACGATTTTCGGATATCCGGGTGCCGCAACCATCGACATATATGATGAACTGGAACGGACCGATATCCGCCATATTCTGGTTCGCCATGAGCAGGCGGCGGCTCATGCCGCGGACGGATATTCGAGAGCCAGCGGTCGTGTGGGCGTCTGCCTGGTAACCTCCGGACCCGGAGCCACCAATGCCGTTACCGGAATCGCATCCGCGTATATGGATTCGGTTCCCATGGTCATTCTCTGTGGCCAGGTTCCGACCCATCTGATCGGAAATGACGCCTTTCAGGAAGTCGATATTGTGGGTATTACCCGTCCCTGTACCAAGCATAATTATCTGGTCAAAAATACCGAGGATTTGCAGAGGGTCTTGAGGGAAGCGTTCTATATCGCCCGATCCGGCAGACCCGGGCCGGTTCTGGTAGATCTGCCTAAAGATGTGATTAAAAATTCCATCAATTACACATCTACCAAAAAAATTAAATTGCAATCCTACAATCCGAATTATAAACCGAATAAAAAGCAGCTTCAGAAGGTCATCGAACTGATTCAGCAGGCCAAAAGGCCGGTTATCTTTGCCGGCGGCGGTGTCATCCTGTCGAAATCATCCGGGGAGCTGACTGAATTTGCCCGAAAAGCCCGGATTCCGGTTACCGCATCCCTCATGGGGCTGGGGGCTTTTCCGGCTACCGATCCGTTATGGCTTGGGATGCTGGGCATGCATGGCACCTACCGGGCCAACATGTCTACATCCGAATGTGATTTGCTCATCGGTATCGGCGTCCGGTTTGACGATCGGGTAACCGGAAAAACCGATTCGTTTGCCTCCCAGGCAAAAATTGTCCAGATTGATATTGATCCGACCTCCATCCGGAAAAACGTTCACGTGACAATTCCGGTGGTAGGCGATTGTAAAATCAGCCTGCAGTACCTGAACCAGCTCATCGATGAGGTCAAGCTCGGAGATCTGACGGCCACCCGAAAAGACTGGATGGATCAGATTAAGGTGTGGAAGGATACCAACCCGCTGGCCTACTGCCTGAGCGACAGGATCAAACCGCAATATGTGATCGAAACGCTGTATGAACTGACCGGCGGAAAAGCCATCATCACCACTGAAGTCGGCCAGAACCAGATGTGGACTGCCCAGTATTATCATTTTGACCAGCCGGATCATTTTATTACATCCGGGGGTCTGGGTTGTATGGGCTTTGGACTGCCGGCAGCCATCGGCGCTCAGATTGCCTGTCCGGAGCAGCTGGTTGTCGATATTGCCGGTGACGGAAGCATACAGATGAACATTCAGGAACTGGCCACAGCGGTTCAATACGGCCTTCCCGTAAAGGTGGTCATTCTGAACAACGGGTATCTGGGAATGGTTCGGCAATGGCAGGAATTGTTTTATGACAAGCGATATGCCAGCACCAGAATGGATCATACGCCTGATTTTGTCAAACTGGCTGAAGCGTTCGGTGCGGTGGGATTTAAGGCTGAAAAACCCGATGAGGTAAAATCGGTTCTCGAGCAGGGTCTGGCCTGCCCTAAGCCTGTGATTATGAATTTTATCATCGAACCGGAAGAATGTGTCTATCCGATGGTGCCGGCAGGTGCTCCGATTACCGAAATGCTTCTGGTGTAATGTAAGGATATTCGATATGACAGAAGAAAAAAATATACTTTCCATTCTTGTGGACAATGAAGCTGGCGTGCTGTCACGAATCATCGGCTTATTCAGCGGAAGAGGCTATAATATTGAAAGCCTGTGCGTCGCAGAAACGACAGAGGCCGGAGTTTCAAGAATTACCATAGTGACCCAGGCCAATCCGCCGCTGGTTGAACAGATTAAAAAACAACTCAACAAGCTTGTGAATGTGATTAAAGTCCATGAGCTGACCGGAACCGAGTACGTGGAACGGGAAATGGTGTTGATCAAGGTCAAAGCCAAACCCGAAAACCGGGCTGAAATCCTCAGAATTGTCGATATCTTCCGGTGCAGGGTCGTCGACGTGGGAACGGATCATTATACGCTTGAAATCACCGGAGATCAGAGCAAGCTGTCGGCAATCCTCAGTCTTTTAAAACCCATAGGAATCAAGGAAATCGCCCGGACCGGGATTATCGCTCTGTTCCGGGAAGCGAAGTGAAGTGACAGAGGTCAGAGATCAGAGGACAAAGGACAAAGGACAAAGGACATATGTCCGATAACAGATAACAACAGATATAAGGAATAAGGAGAAAAACATGGCAAATATCGATTTTGGAGGCGTTATTGAAGAGGTGATTACTTCTGAGGAGTTTCCTCTTGAAAAGGCGAAAGAGGTTCTGAAAAATGAAACGATTGCCGTCCTGGGCTATGGAATCCAGGGCCCCGGCCAGTCGCTGAATATGAGAGACAACGGATTTAACGTCATCGTGGGACAGAGAAAAAACAGCAAATCGTGGGACCACGCGGTTAAAGACGGTTTTGTTCCCGGCAAAACCCTGTTTCCGCTGGAAGAGGCCGCACGGAAAGCAACCGTCATTCAATATCTTCTCTCCGATGCCGGTCAGATGGCCTTCTGGCCTACGCTCAAAAAATATCTCAACGAAGGCGATGCGCTGTATTTTTCACACGGATTTTCAATCGTGTACAAAGATCAGACCGGCATCATCCCACCGGCCAACGTGGATGTGATTCTGGCAGCGCCCAAAGGCTCAGGCAAAAGCGTCCGGACAAACTTTCTCAATGGAAGCGGCATTAATTCCAGTTTTGCCGTTTTTCAGGACTATACCGGAAAAGCCAAGGATCGTGCGCTGGCCATGGGAATTGCGATCGGCTCCGGGTACCTGTTCTCCACGACATTTGAAAAGGAAGTACACAGTGACCTGACCGGAGAACGGGGTGTTTTAATGGGCTGTCTGGCCGGCGTCATGGAAGCCCAGTACAATGTATTGAGAAAAAATGGTCACAGCCCCAGCGAAGCCTTTAATGAAACTGTTGAGGAACTGACGCAGAGTCTGATCCGGCTGGTGGCTGAAAATGGCATGGACTGGATGTTTGCCGCCACCAGCACCACGGCCCAAAGAGGGGCGCTGGACTGGGCGCCGAAATTCAGGGACGCTGTGGTTCCGGTATTTGATGACCTGTATGACAGCGTGGTAACGGGAAAAGAAACCCAACGGGTACTCGATGTCAACAGTTCACCGGATTATCGTGAAAAACTGGATAAAGAACTGGCTGCGATTAAAAATTCTGAAATGTGGCGGACCGGAGCCGCGGTCCGGGCACTCAGGCCTGAAAACCGAAATAAATAAGAGCGGCTCAATTCGCGCAGCAAGGATATGAGAAGCCACTCGGGCTAATGAGCGGATAAGCGGCCAGGATTTTCTGCTGATTCCTGACAGCTTATCCGCTCAACCGCTTCATCGCATATCCGGCCGGTCAATCCGATCAGGAGAAAGAGACATATGGAACCGATCTATTTGTTTGATACCACCTTACGGGATGGAACCCAGGGAGAAAATGTATGTTTTACAGTCGAAGAAAAATTAATGATCGCTCAGCGGCTGGATGACCTTGGGATTCATTATATTGAAGGGGGATGGCCCGGTTCCAATCCCAAAGATCAGCGTTTTTTTGAACAGGCCCGCAATATTCGATTCAAAAATGCCCGTTTAACCGCTTTCAGCGCTACCCGAAGGCCCGGCATCCCGGCAGCCGAAGATAAAAATTTAACGGCGCTGCTGGAAAGCGGGGCACCGGCCTTGACTGTTTTCGGAAAAAGCTGGGATCTTCATGTCGAAGAGATCATGAAAAACACGCTGGAAGAGAACCTGGCAATGATTCGCGATACGGTCGGTTTTTTAAAGCATCATGACCGAGAGGTCATCTACGACGCGGAACATTTTTTTGACGGGTATAAGCATAACCGGGATTATGCGCTTGAAACCCTGTATGCCGCCATAGAGGGCGGGGCCGACTTCATTGTCCTTTGTGATACCAACGGCGGCACCCTGCCCTTTGAGATAGAAACCATTATCGGCGAGGTATGCGGCAGCATCCCGGAGAGGTTCGGCGCTGAACCGGATCACCTGCCGGTCAACATCGGCATTCATGCCCACAACGATTGCGGACTGGCCGTGGCCAACTCCATTTCAGCGGTCAAATCCGGAGCGGTCATGGTACAGGGCACGATAAACGGCTATGGAGAACGTTGCGGAAACGCGGATCTGACCTCCATCATTCCTGTTTTGAAACTGAAGATGGACTGCCCGTGCATTTCGGAAACGAATCTGAAAAAGCTTAAAAGCCTTTCCCGGTTTGTCAGTGAAATTGCCAACATGATCCCCTTGAATTCAAGGCCCTTTGTAGGCCGGAGCGCATTTACCCATAAAGGCGGCATTCATGTCAGCGCCGTCATGAAAAACCCCAGAACCTATGAGCACACCACCCCGGACCTTGTCGGCAATAAACGTCGGGTACTGATGTCGGATCTGGCCGGCAAGAGCAATGTGGAATACAAAGCCAGGGAACTTGGAATCGAACTCGGGGCCAACGGCTATGACAGCCGGAAAATCGTTTCAGAAATCAAACAGCTGGAAGAAAATGGATATCAGTTTGATGCGGCAGACGGTTCGTTTAAAATTCTGCTGCAAAAGTATACCCAACAGTTCAAGCCCCTGTTTGAACTTAAATCGTTCAGGGTCACGATTGAAAAAGACAAAGACCTGCCGTGCTCGTCCCATGCCACCATCAAAATTTCCGTCGAGGGACAGGAGGAAATCACAGCGGCTGAAGGTCTTGGACCTGTCAGCGCCCTGGACAACGCCATGCGAAAAGCGCTGGACAAATTCTTTCCGGATATTGCTACCATGCACCTGGTGGATTTCAAGGTCCGCGTAATCGATGGACGGGATGGAACCGCTGCCAAGGTCAGAGTACTGGCCCAATCCAGAGATCAGGATCATATCTGGAGTACCATCGGCGTTTCTGAGGACATCATCGAAGCCAGCTGGCATGCGCTGGCAGACAGTTTCCAGTACAAATTATCCAAACTGGAATAATGGGCGCTTCGCTGCAGGAGACGTCTTTCAGAGGGTTGTCAGATTTTTATAACCAAACTGGCTTGGAAAGCACATTATGAACCACTTCTCGAATCAACAAAAGGCCTGGAATAACGCCGCAGGGTTTCATGTTTCTCCCGCCCTGCGGTCCATGCTCATTGTTTTGCCTTCCGCAAAAAAAGACGGCCGGGCGGCCGGCCTTTCCGCTTTACTACGGCTGCTGTAAATCCTTTGGTCAAAACACGGTTTCACTTTTTCACCCGGCAACGTCATGAAAACCGATACCGGCCATGAAATCGTATACACCCATGCCGACTTGTTTCGATTGACCGCGTTTAATTTGTTACATTTAAAGGAGCAAAACAATGACTGATAGAGTATATATTTTTGACACCACGTTAAGAGACGGGGAGCAATCCCCCGGGGCCAGTATGAATACGGCTGAAAAAGTCCGCGTGGCCATCCAGCTGGAAAAACTCGGGGTTGATATCATGGAAGCCGGATTTCCTGCGGCATCTGAAGGAGACTTCGAAGCGGTCGCAGAAATTGCGGCAAGAATCAAACAGGTAGAGGTAGCGGCATTGTGCCGAACGCGAAAAGAAGATATTGACCAGGCATGGGGTTCGGTTTGTCACGCAGAAAAGCCCAGAATCCATACGTTTATCGCCACCTCGGATATTCATATGAAATACAAACTGAACATGTCCCGGGACGAAGTGGTTCAGGCGGCCGTAGATGCGGTAAAATATGCCAGAACGTTTACCGGAAATGTCGAATTTTCTGCTGAGGACGGATCGAGAACTGACCGGGATTTTCTCTGTAAAATTTTCGAAGCCGCTATAGCCGCCGGCGCCACCACCGTCAATTTGCCCGATACGGTCGGCTATGCTGTCCCGAGTGAATTTGCGGAACTGATAAAATATGTCATGGCCCACACCCCTGATATTCATAAAGCCATCGTCAGCGTTCACTGCCACAATGATCTGGGGCTGGCGACCGCCAATACGCTATCGGCCATCTGCGCCGGTGCAAGGCAGGCGGAAGTCACCGTTAACGGGATTGGAGAGCGCGCCGGAAACACGTCTCTTGAAGAGCTGGTCATGGCTCTGCACACCAGAGGCAACCGGTTTCCGCTGTCAACCGGCATCCAGACCGAGCAGATTTATCCCACCAGCCGACTGGTGAGCATGACCACCGGTATCATGGTGCAACCCAATAAAGCCATCGTCGGATACAACGCCTTTGCCCATGAGGCAGGCATCCATCAGGACGGGGTACTCAAAAATCCCATGACCTATGAAATCATGAAACCCGAAACGGTAGGCATCAGCACAAACCGCCTGGTTCTGGGTAAACATTCCGGAAGACACGCGCTGGACGACCACTTAAAAACACTGGGATATGACCTGAGCAAAGAGGAACTCAAACAGGTATTTATCAAATTCAAGGACCTGGCCGACCGGAAAAAGTACATTCTGGATGAAGATCTGGAAGTAATTATTTCTGAAGGAATCCTGAGGACCGCGGACACGTTCCGTCTGGAATACCTTCATGTTGCCAGCGGCACTACGGTACTGCCCATGGCCAGTGTCAAACTGTCCATAAACGATCGGTCCGTTCAAGGGGCCGGTTATGGAAACGGACCCATTGATGCGGCTTTTAATGCCATAGCCAAACTGGCAGGCACTGAGTCGGAACTGTTGAGATTTTCCATCAGCGCCTTGAGCGGTGGTACGGACTCGCAGGGCGAGGTTACCGTCCGGCTGCGCGAAAACGGTCTGATCGCCATCGGCAAGGGGGCTGATCCGGATATCATTACGGCAAGCGCCAAGGCATATATCAACGGACTCAACCGGCTGGAATATCTCAAATCCCATCCGGTCGTCGGGCACAGGGAGATGTAAAAAAAGGGGTATGGGGTATGGGGTATAAGGTATAAGGGGAAAGGGTATAGGGGGAAAGGGTTAAGGTACAGGATAAAAACAACTATTGATCTATGAAAGTACGAACGTAGGGGCGGCCCCCCGTGTCCGTCCGTTGGGTCAAGGGGCACGGTTTACGGTGTATAATTTATGAAAAAGCCGGACTGGGTGCTGATGAGGTCTGAAATCCCCCCTCAATTTCTCAAGATATGAGGATTAAGGGGGGATTTTTGAAGGGTTAGTCGCCTGACTCGGCCATGAAGTCATCATACAGGGTTTCGAGTTTCAGTTTATGCTTGCCCTCTTCCTGGGCCAGAATATGAAAAAGATTTTTCACGACTTCCTGATGGGCATGTTTCTCCAGCTCCAGATACATATTCCGGGAATTTTCTTCCCGTTTCATTCCGACCCTGAGAATATCCCGATAATTCATTCCCTTCTCGTATTCCAACTCCACCAGAAAATCACTTCGCTTCAGGTTGGCTATCGTTTCAAACTTGTAGTCCGAGATGGCCTGGCTTCCGATGTTTTCAAGCATGGTCTTGTGTTTTCGTTCTTCACTGGCAAACGTTTTCAACATTTTTCTGGCCCCTGAAAAAGATGCCTCATCGCTGGCCTGATCATAGAAAGCGGCTGCCTCAACTTCCTTTTCAATGGCAAAATCGATAACGGCCTGAAAATCTTCAAACATCATGTGTCTCTCCTTTCACCGATATAAAGGGATTAAGAGCGGATTTCCAATTTACCTATCATCTCTTTTACACTTAACATGCCGTATTTCATCAGATATGCCTCAATGCCTTCCACTATATCCACGGTCGCATGAGGATTAATAAAATTTGCCGTACCCACCTGTACGGCAGACGCGCCGGCCAGAAAAAACTCCAATGCATCATCGGCTGTCATAATGCCGCCAATGCCGATGACGGGGATATGGACCTGCCGGGCTACCTGCCATACCATCCGAACCGCCACCGGTTTGATGGCAGGGCCTGAAAGCCCTCCGGTAATATTGGCAAGCCTGGGCTGACGGGTGTGAATATCGATGGCCATGCCGGTAAGGGTATTAATCAAAGACAGCGCATCGGCGCCGGCATCCTCAACGCGTTGAGCAATTTCGACAATATCGGTCACATTCGGAGAAAGCTTGACCATCACCGGTCGGGTGATAGCGGCCCTGACGGATTTGACCACGCGGCCGGCCAGATCCGGATCAACCCCGAAGGCAATGCCTCCGGCCTTGACATTGGGGCATGAGATATTGACCTCAATCCCCGCTATTCCCTCGGTATCATTGATACGCGATGCCAGGCGGGTATATTCCTCAATGCTTCTTCCATAAATGTTAACGATCAGCGGAACGGACAACCGCCTGAGAAACGGCAGCTTTTCTCGGATAAATGCATCTATGCCGATATTTTCAAGACCGATGGCATTGAGCATACCGCAAGGCGTTTCAACGATCCGGGGAGCCGGATTTCCTTTTGACGGATAAAGGGACAGGCCTTTTACGATAACGGCTCCCAGACGGTTCAGATCCATAAACGGTTCAAATTCACTGGCATACCCGAATGTACCCGATGCCGTCATTACCGGGTTGGCAAGCTGTATGCCTCCAATATCCACACTCAAATCAGGGTGATGTTTCATCATAACCATTCATTCAATTCCTTAACTCTTCAATCAACCACAAATTCAATATATTACGTCACTTCTGGAGGTGTATGCCAACCATATGCTGACACAATAAAGAAGGCAGGCGCATCAATAAAAATGCCGTATGACGCACGCATTATCAGTGCCGGAGATTACGAAACCTGGAAGATCATCCTTTTTGTACGGAAAAGTCATTCGGAAGAGTATCTATTCATATTTATAAAATAGTTGCTAATAGAAATCAAGAAACTCATGACCGGTTAGAAAAAAACAGGGCCGGGTCATAATTTCGGCCACAGTTCCGAAGTATGACCGCGAAGTCCCGCGGCAACGTGGCCGAAATTTATAACCCGGCCCTTAAAATACCATGGTGTGGCCAACCGTATTTACCGTTACGCTTCCCGGAAATTCATTGAAAAGGCGAATGATGGCCCTCATTCCCGTACAATGGCCGACCACCATTTTCATTATTTTAAATTTCCGGAGAGATTCAACGACAGACGTTAATCCGGCATCCGATACATTTCCCAGATGCAGCCCTCCCATGATCGCATGGATGCGCTGACGGCCGGTTAATGTCAGCACATGTTCCAATGTATTGATAATTCCCCTGTGACTGCAGCCCAGTACAACCACCAGACCTTTTGGAGTATCCAGTATCAGGGCCTGATCATCGGCCATCGGATCGGGTATTACCCTGCCTTGTTTTCGGATATAGAAACCGGATTCAACGGCTTCAAAATCGGTCACCATGGGAATCTCGCCGGTCGTCATCACTCCCGGACAAATTTCAACGGAGGCTTTTTCGAGCCTGAGCTTACAGTTCCTGTCCTGAAGATACTGTTGATCAAATGGCATTCCGATATTTCTAAACGCTGTTTTATCCCTTATCAGTTTATCATCGTATACGGCAGGGTGAGCAATTAAGGTAAACCGTTTATTCAACCCTGCAAATGCCGGTACCCCCCCTGCATGATCGTAGTGGCCGTGGCTGAGTACAACCGTATCAACCGAATTTAGATCAAGATCCAGAACCGCCGCGTTATTCAAAAGCCCACGGCCCTGTCCGGTATCAAACAAAAGTGTCTGACGCCCGGTTTCAATAAAAAAGGACAGGCCATGCTCACCTATAAGACCTTTTTTCCCGGAAGGAACCGTATTCTCGACAAGTGTTGTAACCGTAATATTCATAGGAAATAACATCGTGAGCAGCTGGTAGCAATATAGTCTGCAGATTGGTTAAAGGCAATTGTTCTTCAGGCCTCGACAAAAACAAACTGTGCAAAAATTTCGCTGTTTTTTTATTCGTCGTCAAGGCCTATCAAGCTATGCAGACTTGTTGTATGTGCACTTCGATACAACGAGAAAGACGGATAAAAATTCAGCCAAGGCGGATGCAATTTATTTTTGCCGTGGCCCTGAACTGTAAATAGAATCAGAAAGATGACACACCGCACCGCAATATCACAATAAAGCAACACGGCGGTGTGTACTCTCATGTAACCCCTGTCAGATCAATTCGGCCATTTTTTCTGCGATAACTGCGAACACCTTTGAAGTCTCAGAGCCTTCAAATTTTTCCTGATACGACGTGCCGGAATCACCGCAGGAAACCATTCCCGGATCAAACGGAATTTTTCCCAAAAAGGGAATTTTGGTCTGCTCAGCTGTACGTTGTCCGCCGCCGCTGCCGAACAGCTCCAACTCAACGCCGCAGTGGGGACAGGTAAAGCCACTCATATTTTCAATCAGACCGAATATTTCCAGATTTACCCGCTTACAGAAATTAATGGATTTTCTCACATCAGCAAGGGATACTTCCTGGGGGGTGGTCACAATGATCGCCCTGGCATCGGTTATGGTCTGCGCTATGGTCAAGGGTTCATCCCCGGTACCGGGGGGTGAATCAATTATGAGAAAATCCAGATCACCCCATGCCACATCTCCGATAAACTGCTGGATCGCATTATATTTGATGGCACCGCGCCAGATAATGGCATCATCCTTATTGGGCAGAATAGATTCTATGGAAATAACTTTCAGATGATCGGAATAATTGACGGGAATCAGTTTATGCTCCTCGGTTATGAGTACATCGCCAGAAAGTCCCAGCATCCTCGGCACATCAGGGCCATGCATATCCACGTCCATAATTCCGACCTGATAACCTTTTCTGGACAGCGCAATGGCCAGGTTGACCGAAGTGCTGCTCTTGCCTACTCCGCCTTTGCCGCTCATGACGAGAAATTTATTTTTGATTTTTCCCAATGACCGATCTACGGCCGCCTTCTGAATCGTCTGAGCATTAATCTGCTCTTTCATCGGTCCGGATGAACCGCATCCACCTGCATTGTTCTGCTGCATTTTCTACCTCTCCTACGCTGAATTTGTATATTTGACAATTGTATCGCCCAAATTGAAAAATAAATCTCTCCCATTGATTACGACGCCATATCAAAGCGGTCAATGAATCACAACCATCGGGTGAGGTCCGCATTCCGGATCAGATTTTCCGCTCAATTCGATGAATATGATCTCCCTCACAAGACGGACATTTCACGAGCTGTTTTACTGAAATGGATTCTTCCCATTTATGATGGCAACCGACACATTCCATCTGGCGCCCGTCACCGGTCAGCTCATAAACGCCTCCGTCAATACGAATGGCTTTGCCGTTGATCAGTGCATCGGCTACGGCATTTCGCGCACGCTGAACAATTCTTCCGAACGTTGCTCTGGACACCCCCATGCGATGGCCTGCGTCTTCATGGGACATCCCCATCAGATCAGCCAGCCTCAAGGCTTCCCGCTCATCAACGGTCAGATGCACTTCGGAAAGAATCGACAGCTGAACGCCTTTGGGTTTAAAATAATTTATTTCAGGGCTATACCCGACTATCCTATGTTTACGGGGTCGCATCAAGCCACCTTCCTATGAGCATATACTTATAAAAACGTTTTATAAGCTATGTATTGCCGAACGAATTGTCAAGAGTTTTCAGTAGATGAGGGGGGGCAAATGGGATACGTTATGAAAAAGTCCTACGGCCGGAATTTAAGCCCGGGCGCGCGGCTGAAACGACGGACAACGGACTAACGCTGTCATATCCGGAGCCACACGCCATTGCCCGGGCCTGAAATTCGTGCTAAAAAAAATTAAATTACCGATTTTATCAGAAAAATGGCTAAAAAAGACTTTAAAGAAGCGCGCAGATAGTATAAATAATAATTTTGAATAAAATTATCGGAAAGAGGGGCAATTTGATAGAAAAAATTTTAAATTTTTTTCGTTTAATTTTGAGTAAAAAATCGGATCAACATCAGAAAATTCCCCAGAAGCCTTCAGGCGAATCTTCATCGACCAAAACCGAAGACACCTTCCTTAAACCGCTACAGACGCGACGGAAAAAAAAGCCGAGGTGGGACATCTCACAGTTTAACGTCCCGCCGGCGGAAGGCAGGACCCGGTTTCACGATCTGAATCTGCCGGTCTGCATCATGCATGCCATCGCAGACCTGAAATTTCAGTATTGTACCCCTGTCCAGGCTGAAATCCTTCCAAAAGCCATATTGGGACAGGATGCCACAGGACAGGCTCAGACCGGCACCGGAAAAAGCGCTGCTTTTCTCATTACCATCCTGACCCGGATATTTCATAACCCGATCAGAGGAAACCGACGCCCGGGGGTTCCAAGGGCTCTGATTCTCGCCCCCACCCGGGAACTTGTGCTTCAGATTGAGCAGGATGCGTTTTCTCTGGAAAAATATACCCGAAGCCTTACGCTAGCCGTTTTCGGCGGGATGGGATATGAAAAACAAAAAAAAATACTGCGCGAAAAAACAGTGGACATCATTGTGGCCACGCCCGGACGCCTGATTGATTTTCAACAGCAGAAAATCATCGATTTAAGCCGGATTGAAATACTGATCATCGATGAAGCTGACAGAATGCTTGACATGGGTTTTATTTCAGATATCCGCCAGATTATTTCCAGTACGCCGCCAAGGGGAAAACGGCAGACCATGTTCTTCAGTGCCACCATTTCCCCTGAAGTGGAACGGCTGGCCAGTCAGTGGACAAAGGATTCCTTCAGTGTTGCAATTGAGCCGGAAACCGTTGCCGCTGATAGCATTCACCAGGTGGTGTATATTGTCACCTCCGATGAAAAATTTCCACTCCTGTATAATCTGATAAAAACCCATGACCGGGTGCTTGTTTTTGCCAACCGCCGTGATCAGGCACGTGATCTCATGGAAAAGCTCAAAACGTATAACGTGAGCTGCGATCTTCTGTCCGGTGCAGTTTCACAGGACAAGCGGATCAGAGTTCTGGATAACTTCAAATCCGGAAAAATCCGTGTTCTTGCGGCTACAGACGTGGCGGCAAGAGGAATCCACGTGGACGAGATCAGTCTTGTCATCAATTTTAATCTGCCGGAGGACCCCGAGGATTATGTCCATCGGATCGGACGGACCGGACGGGCCGGCAGCACCGGCACATCCATCAGCTTTGCATGTGAGTATGATTCTTTCTGTATTCCTGGCATCGAAGCGTTTCTTAAAAAACCGCTGCCCTGCGAATATCCGGATGCAAAACTTCTGGAACCACCACCCGAACCTGTGAGGAAACGACAAAGGCCCGTATCCGATCTACAGAAAAGACGACGCACCGGGGCAAAAACAAGACGGCCGTATCCCCCCAGAAAACGAAAAACACCCCCCCCGGCAAAACAATGATTTTGAGCTCTCCGTTTACAGACTTTACGGTTGACAAGATCGGGCTTGATCATAAGGTCCTTTGACCGGATTCAATGACTGACAAATCCTGAATACTTGTTGCGGGCCTGATAACACGTCATTGACATCCACACCCACAGCCGATTTTCTGCTTAGGGCTCGCTCAGAAATAAATTCGCAATTTTAAGTGTTAAGACGCCTGTCTGGCAAAGCACGAAAGTGCAGGAATATCAAGCATATTCCGAGCTTTCGTAACGCAGCCAGGCAGAGGATGTATCGGCGCTTAAAATGGGAAGTTATTTCTGAGCGAGCCATCAACCCGGTGACAGAACAAACGAACAGCCGCAAGGGCAGCCCTCCCCGATTGATACTCACGTATTATGTATTTCTGCGGAGGCAGCCCCGTCCTGAATATCGAAACGGCCCCTGGCAAACTCCGAAAATTTGGAACCACTGGCTGACCAGCAATTTTCTGCGATCAATTCTGCAACCGGAAAAAGAAATGACTAAAAAAACTTTTTTTCATCATCAACCGAGGTTTTTATTAAAACTCTCTTTGACATTTACCGATACGTTCTTATTGTTCAAATATTTATTTTTATTTTATGACAACTCTCTGACAAAAGGATTTTTACAGCGGACTACCCCATGGACACAAATACATTATTAAATAAAATCAAATACTCAATAGGTTGGAACTTGTTCATCATCACGATCGGATCGCTCATTTTTGCACTGGGCGTCAACGGGGTGATCATTCATCATGATTTTATCACCGGAGGAGTATTCGGGCTGGCGCTTTTAGTCTATTATAAAACGCAGGTATTATCGCCGGGAATCTGGTTTTTTCTAATGAATATCCCCTTGTTTGCCATCAGCTGGTTCTACATCAGTAAACCGTTTCTGTTTTACAGTCTGTATGCGATAGTGGTGGTAGCCATTGCAACAGAATATATTCATCTGGATTTCGGAATTCATCAACAGCTGTATGCCGCCATAGCCAGCGGGATTATTTACGGTGTCAGCGGCGGAATCATTCTGAGATCTCTGGGGTCAAGCGGGGGGCTGGATGTGATTGCGGTAATTTTAAACCAGAAATTCAATTTCCGCATCGGAGCCGTGTACCTGGTGTTCAACGCGATCCTGTTTACCTTCTGCATCGCTCAAATGGGAACAGACCTGTTTATCGCATCACTTATTCTGGTGTTCATATCTTCGGTATCTCTTGAATATGTGCTGGCCATGTTCAACCAGAAAAAAATGATCTATATTATCAGTGAGCAGAATCAGGCTATTTCTAAAACCATCCTCGAAGAGCTGCAGCACAGCGCCACTTTCATCAAAGCAAAAGGAGCCTATTCCGGAAAAGACTGCGACATCCTGATGACCATCACCAACAATATTCAGCTCAAACGGATGGAAGAAGTTGTTTTCAAACTCGATCCCAACGCCATGTTTATTGTGGAAAAGACATTCAATGTCATCGGGTCAACATTCGGTAAAGGAAAACCGTATTAACGCTTTTCTGAAAAGCCGGGCGCCCCTTTCGATGATGAAAACGGCGGCCGGCCGATTATCCTGATGAAATTCACCTGGTCCGATTCAGGCAATCAGTTTCTGAATCCCGGACCAGGCAAACCCGCAGGCAAAGACAACCAGAAAAGCAGCACAAACACCCATCAGCCATCGATACATTTTATCGGTCAAAAAATTTTTGCCTTTCCAGACAGCTGCAGAAATAGCCGAATACCAGAGCAGATCGGCCATGATGTGACCGATAAAGAAAAAGAAAACCCCCCATTTTCCGAAGGTGAGACTGTAGACGATATAACCGACCCCGATCGATACCCACCAGATGGTCCAGTACGGATTGGCCACGCTGATCATGGCACCGGCGATTACCAGATTGTTCTTTCGGCTCGATTCATTGCCCCCGCCTTTCAGACTCAAAGACGGAAGTGCCCGGAACATCCCCACCGCCATCCAGATCAGAATGGCAGCGCCTGCCAGAGCGATCGTTATAAATACACGCTTCTGATTCAGAACCGGGGCCAGTCCGAACAGTATGCAAATCACCAGCACCAGCTCAAGCATACCGTGGCCGAGAATAAGCAGCGGGCCGACCATCATACCCCTTCGTGAACTTTCGCTGATGGTTACTGTCAACAGGGGCCCGGGCATCATTGCACCGGAGAGGCCAACGACAAACGAACTCAACAAAATGGACAGCATCGAAAATATCATACAACCGACTTTTTCGGATTCATTGCGGATTCATGTTCCAGCAGCCATTTCTTTCGCCACAGGCCGCCGCCATAGCCGATCAGATCGCCATTTTTCCCGATGACCCTGTGACAGGGTATGATAATGGCCACCGGATTTTGATGATTGGCGTTGCCAACCGCACGGCATGCATTCGGGTTAGCAATGTCCCGTGCGATATCGCTGTAAGACACCACCCTGCCGTAGGGAATTTTTTCAAGTTGCCGCCATACGGTTTTCTGAAACCCTGTGCCCTGGAGATCGGTTTTGACAGAAAAGGAGGTCCGTCCGCCCCTGAAATAATCATCGATCTGAAGCCGACATTCGGCTACTGCAGCCGGCAGGTCAGTACCTGGCTGTTTTGAAGAATCTACAAACTGAACGGATATGATTCTTTCCCGGGTCCCTGTAATTTCCATAACACCGATGGGCGAAGAATAATATGTTTTGAACAGCTTCATGGTAAATATTTCCTGGCTACCCTTTCAGACAATGAACAGTTGGGCTTGATCAGCTGTTTCATATATCCGGTATTGTTTTGACATACAAGCCGATTTTTTTTAACGTATGTATAAAGGGCCCGTCAGATAAAGAATCTATAGACTTAAGGGGGGATATTTATGAAAACGTATGATGCCTACACAGATTCAGGCGGCACGCTTCTTGCGGACGGTTCCAAACGAAGAAAGGATGACATGCTGCTGGAAGCCATCGGCAAGCTGGATGAAGTCAATTCATTTTTGGGAATTATTTATTCACGGATATCTTTTCATGACCTGCAGGAGATAATGGATCATATTCAGACAGACTTATGCACCCTCAATTCGTTTCTGGGAAATGCCGGGGTCGTATTTGGCCACGATCGGGTCAGCTGCCTTGAGCAGATGATTATACAACTGGAATCCGATTTACCCCCGCTCAACCATTTTCTTCTGTCAGGCTCTGGAAGAATATCAGCCCAATTTCAGTATGTTCGCGCGCTGACCAGGACCGCTGAACGTCGGGTTCGGTCGCTCAACACCCCGCATGCAGAACTTCTGCCATACCTGAACAGACTCTCAGATGTGATGTTTTTACTCGCCAGGACAGTGGACCACAGAACAAATCGAAAAGAAAGGCTGTGGCAATCATGACCGGCAGATCTGAGAAAGCATGACGATTTCTCAGGGAGCAACGCGATCTTTTTCAACGATAGCCCGAAAATTTCGTATACAATTTCCGGGCTATCGTATCCTGTCAGCAACGCTAATCCATCCGAATTTCAGCAGGCGATGTTATCTACATTCTGCCTTTGCATTCAGGGCAATATTTCCTAGGAGCGCCCCGACCGATCCACCGGAAATTCATATAATGCTTCATGCCACATTTCGGACAGATACATTCAATATTTTTAGCCTCCACATCGTCTGCCAGAACATCATCGACCGGATCACTTTTTTTGTGTTTTCTAATTAATTTTTCAGCTGTATTTGTCTCAACCATTTCTCATCCACTTTCCGTTTCATGCTTCCCGCTGTTCAATACTTTTCTGTAACCCTTTTCTGATACTCACGCATTGCATTGCGACTATCAGATGCCCGTCTGTCATCTGCACATCACCTGCTGTTCACGAACGCCATCAGGCATGGACCATATACTCACGAACCTCCATCCTGGTTTTACATTTAATACAATAGCTTGTCACCGGTCGTGCTTTCAACCGCTCAATCGATATATCATCACCGCACATCTGGCAAATCCCGAATGTACCGTCTTCGATGCTGTCCAGCGCCTGCATGATTTTATTGATCAACTTCCGCTCCCTGTCCCGGATTCGGAGTACAAAATTCTGATCCAGATCATATGCCGCCCTGTCTACCGGATCCGCCAGTTCTTCGCCTGACAACTTCAAACCCGAAACCGTCGCATCGGCTTTTTCCAACAGTTCCCGAAGCTGATCGTTGAGCAGCTTTTTGAAGTATTCGATATCACTTGTTTTCATACGTTATGGTTCCGTCCTCATTCCAATGGGTATCCAATTTACATCCATGGTCTGATCGCCAGACCGTTTGAATGTATTTCCAAACTGATCATTTTTCATGCCCGACCGATCTTCATCATCCCAAATTGAAAACCATCAACGTTTCAAGCGCTGTTGCAATGCGCAGCCACCGCTCCGAACCCTTGATATCATCCGGAACAATGAATTCGGTCTTTTTAAGCGCATTAAAATTAATTATTTTAGAAAAATTAGCAATAGATATTTTACATTTTTTTATCATTCTGCGCCATTTTTTTCCTGTTGATTTTATCAAATCTAACATCCTTTTATTATTGGCAATATCAGCCTCTAAAATTACGCCGAACCGATTCGCAATTTGGGCCTGTTTTCTTCAGCGCCCTTCCGTCGGAACAGAACCATTCCGACCCGTGCAATCGAACAAACCGGATATCGACACAAGGCGTTTGATCATTTTCAAATCAAATGTTATTGCAGGAGAATCATGAAACTCAAAAAACGTACGACCCTCAGACTTTTTCCGGCTTTAGTGTTGATCACAGGGGTAGCCATCGGAATCATGTCCGGTATTTTTTTCGCCCTGATAAATGATCTGCCGCAAATCCGTTCCCTCGAAGGCTTCAGGCCGTCCTCGGTTACACGCATATATTCTTCCGACAAGGTTCTTCTGGCGGAACTGTTTATGCAAAAACGTGACCCGGTTTCATTCCAGGATATTCCCCGATATCTGATACAGGCAGTGATCGCCACCGAGGACAGAAACTTCTACCATCACAGCGGCATTGATTTAAAAGGGATTTTCAGAGCTGTTGTAAAGGATGCCCTGGCCGGAGAATTTATCGAAGGCGCCAGCACCCTCACCCAGCAACTGACCAAAACCCTTTTTCTCAATCCGCAAAAAACCCTGACACGAAAGCTGAAAGAAGCCATTCTTTCAGTTCAGCTCGAAAGACGCTACACAAAAAATGAGATATTGACCATGTACCTGAATCAGGTGTATTTCGGCAGTGGCGCCTATGGGGTTGAATCTGCAGCCAGACTGTATTTTGGCAAACCCGTAAAGAACCTGACCCTTTCGGAATGCGCGTTGATAGCCGGAATGCCCAAGGCCCCTTCCCGGTATTCCCCCCTGGTAGACAAAGACCTGTCGCTGAAACGAAGAAATATTGTTCTCAGACAGATGCTTGCAACCGGCATCATTACAGCGTCACAGTACGATACGGCATCCCGAGATCCCTTTCCGGAACCGGACGGGCGGCACCCTGCCATCAAAGCGCCTTATTTTATCGAATTCGTTAAAAAACAGCTCGAAACGACTATAGGCGCCTCCCTGCTGTACAAGGGCGGGCTTACGGTTTATACCACTCTCTCATATTCCCTGCAGATGGTTGCTGAAACAGCGTTATCAAACGGTCTTAATGCTCTTCAACAGCGGATGAACCACCGGACAATCAGCTGTCCTGATCCACAGGGGGCTTTGCTCGCTTTAAATGTCGATACCGGTGAAATGCTGGCGATGTCAGGAGGGAAAAATTTTTTCAAAACCCCCTTTAACCGGGCTGTTTCCGCCAGACGACAGCCCGGATCGGCGTTCAAACCCATCATATTTGCTCATGCAGTAGAACGCGGTTTTACTCAGAGTACGATGCTTCTCGATGCCCCGGTTGTATTTAAAGGCGGGAAAAACGGCAGTGACTGGCAACCGGAAAATTTTTCACACACCTATCAGGGAGAAATCCCCTTGAGAACAGCGCTTGCCCTGTCCGAAAACATACCGGCAGTCAGGCTGATTGAAAAACTCGGAATTACTTCAGTTATAAAATTTGCACATTCCCTGGGCATCCAATCGACCCTGTCGCCCAATCTGTCTCTGGCTCTCGGCACATCGGAAGTATCTCTGCTTGAGCTGACCGCAGCATATTCCGTATTCCCCAATCGGGGCAAATGGATTCAGCCCTTTGCGGTTACCGAAGTGGTCGATCACCACGGCAGAATCATTTGGCAGATAAAACCGGAAAGCCATATTGCGATGTCACGGGGCGGGGCAGCGGTCATGGTCAACATGCTTGAAGCGGTGATCAGAGAGGGCACCGGCAAAAAGGCCGGATTTATCCACCGGCCCGTTGCAGGAAAAACAGGGACCACCAACCGATATAGGGATGCCCTGTTTATCGGGTTTTCTCCTGCGGTTGCTGCAGGCGTGTGGGTGGGAAACGATGATCATTCAACACTTGGCAAAGGAGAAACCGGCGCCAGTGCCGCGTTGCCCATCTGGATTGAATTCATGCAGAAAACGCTTGAGCCCGGTGTCTGCCACTACTTTGATATCCCGGATGATACGGTGAAGATATCCATCAATTCACGGACCGGTCAACGATCATTCGATCATTCGACAAACTCCGCCGACGCGCTGTTTATAAAGGGTTCGGAACCGGGCTGTTGAAAAAAATCGGGACCCGCGAGGTATCCAGCCCCCTGTCCGAAGGAGGGCTATGACCCTGTCAGAGATTTCAGAAGCTGTACAGACGCAGAAACAGAACGGGGCGCCGAAGGCTGTACGCTGCAGTTCTGCGGGCAAGCGCTTGCAGATCAGGTATAAATCAGATTCAATGAAATGGGAGGATATTTCCAGGTTCCGGGTTTGGGCATGATATACTGCGAATCCACCGTCAGCCAGTTCAAATCGGCTTTTATCTCGCGGAGCTTTCCATCCTCAGGGGGTCTGGCAGGGATTGTCGGCGTATAGGTGGCCTGAAAGATGCAGACATCTTCTTTTCCTTCCCAGGCCACCACATAATGTTTTCGGAACGTTCTCAGGGTCATACGGCTGATATCCAGAATCTGGGCGATGTTGTCAGCTGTCAGCTTCATCAACACCGATTTTGCCACCCAGCGTTCAGAGATCCTGAACACGGCTCTGGCCTCACTGCTCCCGGCGTATACCGTGGAGATACAGGGAATTTTTCTCAGATACTGAGCCGCAACGATAGCCGCCGTCCGCCGGCCGCCGGCCATTAACGGCAATCCATAGTACTCGAAAAATTTCTTCTGAATATCTTCGGCGTACTTATCCCCTTTTTCATATAAATCTTTTGAAATATATCGAAGATTCTTGGCCAGATCTTCTGCCGCTTCAGAAATGGGCCAGTCAATTCTGACATGGAAATGAGACAGGGCATACCGGTCTCTGATCCGGCTAGCCGGATCTCTCTGAATCAACAGGGCATAATCCACCGGCAGAAGCGATTTTAAAAAATCCGGAAACTGTACATTTTCCAAGTACTTCTGATTTCTGTCAAATGCCTGATTCAGCAATAGTGTCTTTGACCTCAGAAGATTGGTTTTGTTTGTCTGGTTAACGTCAAAAAAACGAATATATTTCTTATGCATAGCCGGAACTGAGTCTTCAACGAAAATAACCAGAAACGTGTTCTGACTTTCATATTCCACATCGGGTATACGAGCGCGGGGTTTAAGCTCTCTTTTTTCCACGAATGGATAGGGAAGATTTTTTTTCTGAAAATTCTGATAGGAATCAATCAGGGCATGTTGAAGCATGAATTGATCTATCTCATCCCTGAGCAATTCATAATAAGAACGCCTTAACCGATTGGCCTGACTGAGATCCTCCCGGACGCACCAGTATGACAATTTTCTCTCCTGATCCTGTCAATATTCAAAAGTCCCCGACATACAAAAAATCTGAAAAAAACATACCGTTAACCGGAAACAACTCTTTATTTTAAGAATTAACACCCATTTAACAGATATATCTGTTAACACCATATTCAGACAGCGTCAACTTTATCTATGGTGGTTGAGATAATTATTTTTGCCGGGACCGTGAGCACCGAAAAGATATCAGATATAATCAGCCGTTACCCAGCGCCGCAACCGCAGGCAGGACCTTTCCCTCCAGAAGATACAAAAAGGCGCCCCCTCCGGTTGAAATATAGGTGATATTGTCTGTTTCGCCCGACTGATGCACCGCCACATCCGTATCCCCGCCACCGACGATGGTCATTGCTTTGGATTCGGCCATGGCCCGTGCCATGGCCATCGTACCTTTGCTGAAGGCCGCCATCTCAAACACGCCCATCGGACCGTTCCATATGATGGTGCCGGCATCATTCATCACCTCGGAATACAGCAGCGATGTTGCCGGACCGATATCCAGCGCCATCAAATCCTCAGGAATTTCATTTACAGGCACAATCCCTGTTTCAGCCATCGGTTCACGCTGCCCTGCCACGACAACGTCTACAGGAAGATACAGCTTGACCCGCTTGTCTATCGCCTCTTTGAGGATCGAATCGGCAACTGCCAGCAGATCATCTTCGACTTTTGAACGCCCCACACTGATGCCCTGACTTTTCAGGAAGGTATTGGCCATGGCACCGCCGATCACCAGCTTATCCACAAAAAGAAGCATATTTTTCAGAGCGCCCAGTTTGCTGGAAACCTTTGATCCCCCCACAAGAGCAACCACCGGCCGTCTGGGCTCAGACATTGCCTGTTTAAAATAATCCAGTTCTTTTTTCAGTTGAAATCCTGCAACGGATACCGGGGCAAATTTCGTGATACCGACCACTGATGCATGCCGACGATGAGATACGGCAAAGGCATCGTTCACATAAACATCACAAACCGATGCAAGCGCCATTGAAAATGCATCGTCGTTTTGCTCTTCCCCTGCATGAAACCGCAAATTTTCAAGCAGAATCACATCCCCGTTGTTCATTTCGGATACAGCCGCATGAACCTCGGGTCCGATACAATTTTTTACAAACCGGATATCCTTACCCAACAGATTCCCCAGGCGCACCGAAACAGGCGCCAGGCTCATTTCCGGCACCACTTTACCTCTGGGCCGACCTAAATGAGACAGGATGATCAGTTTTGCATCATGCGCTATAGCGTATTGAAGGGTTGGTAAGACAGAACGAATCCGGGTGTCATCGGTAATATTCCCCTGTTCGTCCAGCGGTACGTTAAAATCGACTCTGATTACCACTCTTTTTCCAGTGATCGATAGATTATTATCGAGATATTTCATGATTTCCTCCTTGAAAACAGATGAGTTTTTGAATGCCGGCCACGGCGATTGAAATATTTTTTTCTTGACCACCTTTGGAAAAAACTCAACATACCCGCCTCGTAGGCGTTGTCCACCATTTTTTCCCGGGCCTTGAAACCGTCTGACTGCTGCATGGCACAGCAAAGGCATGCCGTTTTATATGAACAATGAAAACAGGAATCCGGGGTCATTCTCAGCCCGTCTTCACCTTCCGGGAAAACGATGTCCAGCTGTCCAAAACAGCTGGGAGTATTGTCTTGATTAACGGTCATTTGATCTCATTCGTAAGTCTTAAATCGTGAGTTGTGAGTCTAAAGTTTGACCCATTTTTCTCTGATTCTCGCTTAAACACCCACTGGGGCTCAGCCATGAACTACAGGGCGGCATCATATTCGCGGTTTATTCTGGAAATATAGCCCTGATCCGCAAAGCTGAAATACTGATTGTCACCAATAATCAAGTGCTCATGAACCGTTATGCCCACTGCTTTGCAGGCAAACATGAGACGCCGTGTTATCGAGATATCTTCATTGGACGGATGCGGATCGCCTGAAGGATGGTTATGAGCAAAAATCATTGCAGCGGCCCGATGTTCTAAAGCGGCAAGAACAACCTCCCTTGGATAAACGGCGCTTGACGTCAGCGTCCCTTCAAACAGCGTCTCAGCGCCAATCACCCGGTTTTTGACATCCAGAAAAATCGCCTTGAAGTGTTCACGGCCTTTATCCCGCATGGTGTGATACAGGTAATCAAAAAGCTGGCTGGAATTTGAGACCGTTTCCTTTTTTATTAATCGTTTTTCCAGATATCGGTCCGCAACGGCCTGAATTAATTTAATACCCAGGACATTGGTCGGACCGATCCCGTCGATTTCAACAAGTTCATGGACTGAAGCTTCAAAAACGCCCTGAAGTGTTTTAAACCGTTTCAACGCATCCTTGGCGCTTGTCTTGCAGTCTTTTCTCGGTGTGGCAAGCGTTAACAGCAGTTCAATGACTTCATAATCCTGAAACCCCGAAAGGCCGGACTGCAAGAATCTGTCCCGCAGCCGTTTCCTGTGCCCTTCACCTTTATGAAGTTGTCGCTGTACTCGGGGGCTGCTCATATCATCCGGTTACTGTTCATCCAGTTCCTGCTTAAGACTCCGGGTCATCAGACGATAAACGGCTTCTTTGGGAGGAACATTCTCATAAAGGATCCGATATATCTCATGGCAAATCGGCATATCAACACCCAGCTTCCGGGACAGATTATAAACCGATTTTGCGGTCTTTACACCTTCGGCAACCATCCGCATTTCTGATAAAATATCATTTAAAGTCCGACCCTCACCGATTTTTTTACCGACCATATGATTACGGCTCAAATCGCCGGTACAGGTCAGTATCAAATCACCGGCGCAGGCAAGGCCCATAAACGTCCTTGGGTTGGCGCCAAGCTTCAGGCCTATCCGTCTGATCTCTGTCAATCCCCTTGTAATCAAAGCCGCCCGGGTATTTAAACCCATCCCCATCCCGTCGATGATACCGGCCGCGATAGCGATGACATTCTTGACAGCTCCGCCCAATTCGACGCCGATGACATCATCGCTGCTGTATACCCTGAAATAGTCTGTGGCAAACACGCGTTGAAGGAATGCAGCCACCTGTTTATCTTTGGAAGCGACGGTAACAACCGTCGGAAATTTTTTTGCCACTTCCCGTGCAAAACTGGGGCCGGACAAGGCAGCCACCTGATTTTCAGAAATCCGGGGCAGCACATTCCTCAACACCCCGGACATTGTCAAATGGGTCGTATTCTCAATGCCCTTGGAAGCCGTCACAACAATGGTATCCGGGGAAATACTGCTGTCGATGCGCTGAACGGTTTCTCTGAAAACATGCGACGGCACAACAATTACCACAACATCTTTACCTGAAATCACACGGGATATATCATTTGAAGGAATAATGTTCGATGACAGGTGTACACCGGGCAGAAAAATTTTATTCTCCCTGCCCGTTTCGATCTGCTCCATGACTTCTTTTTCATATACCCAGAAATCAATAAGAAACCCTTTATCCGCAAGCAGATTTGCCAGGGCTGTTCCCCAGCTTCCTCCCCCGACAACGCCAATTTTGACCTGATCCGTATCTATTTTAATTATACTGTTCATCATAGCTAATCAACTTTTCATTTAATGATCTCAAAAAACAAGCCCTCCAACCGGATCGAATCCAAAGCGCATCAGCCGGTACATTTACCGCGATCGCCGCTGATGCAACCCCCTCATCACAATCCGGTCCATTCTGCAACAGAGCAAAATATTATACTTTTCCCGACGCACTGACAGGTTTGGGACATGACGATACTATTGTCAGAACGTCAAGACAGATGTACCGGATTCTCCGGAGGTTCATTCTTCTTTTTCTGCCAGCCTTGCCGCTCCGGTGAGATATTCATCCGTATCCATCCCCATCAACTTGACGCCCTGAGTATTCCGGCTGATGATAGAAATCCCGTTGATCGCCATACGAATGATTTTACCGGCACTGGTCATGAGCATCAAATCATCATCATCATCAACCAGCAATATGGCAACCACCTTTCCGTTGCGATCGCTGGTTTTAATTGTAATGACACCTTTTCCTCCACGTTTCCGGATCGGATATTCATCGATGGAGGTCCTTTTCCCATATCCGTTTTCCGTGCCAACAAACAGGGTCTGACCGTGAGACAACACCTCCATGCCAACGATACGATCCCCTTGGGAAAGACTCATTCCTCGAACGCCCCTGGCGGTCCGACCGGATGCCCGGATATCGGACTCATGAAACCGTATGGATTTTCCCATGGCCGAACCTAAAAACACATTGTTGGTTCCATCAGTGATTCTTGCCGCGATCAGCTCATCATCCGGAAGCAGATCAATGGCAATGATCCCTCCGGCTCGCGGACGGCTGTAGGCCATCAAATCGGTTTTTTTGGTCAGACCATTTTTGGTAGCCATCAGGATATACTCCCCCGGCTCGAATGATGGCACCGCCAGAACAGTGGAAAGTTTTTCATTGGTTTCCAGATTCAACAGATTTACGACGGCTTTGCCCCGGCTGGCCCGTCCGGCCTGGGGAATATCATATACCTTGCACCAGTAGACTTTACCGAGGTTGGTAAAAAACAAAAATGAATGGTGGGTTGAAGCGATGAACAGGTGCTCGACAAAATCTTCTTCTTTGGTTCCCATCGCGGTTTTCCCCTTACCGCCCCGATGCTGGCTCTGGTATAGGGTTATGGGATTTCGTTTGATATAACCGCTGTTTGAAATCGTAACGACCATATCTTCTTCCACGATCATATCTTCAATCGTGATTTCCCTGCCGGATTCAACGATCTCGGTACGCCTCGGATCTCCGAAGGTCTCCTGAATTTCGGCAAGCTCCTCTTTGATGATATTGAGAACCAGACGTTCACTTCCCAGAATCTCCATATACCAGGCAATATCTTTCAATACATTCGCGTATTCTTCCAGAATCTTGTCTCTCTCGAGGCCTGTAAGTCTCTGAAGGCGCATATCCAGGATTGCCTGTGCCTGAATGAGCGACAGGGAAAATTGCCCGACAAGTCTTTCTTTGGCTTCTTTCGGGGTTGTTGATGATCGAATCAGGGATACCACCTCATCGAGATGATCCAGGGCGATCTTCAACCCTTCCAGAATATGAGCCCGTTCCTGCGCTTTATTCAGGTCATAACGGGTTCTGCGAATGATTATTTCCTTTCGGTGAGCAATAAAATACTCAAGGATCTCTTTGAGATTCAATACCTGAGGCCGGTTATTGACCACCGCCAGAAAAATAATACCAAAACTGTTCTCCATCTGGGTATGCTTATAAAGCTGATTGATAAGAACCTCCGGCATCTGATCCTTTTTCAAAGCGATGGCGATTCGCATCCCCTGACGGTCAGATTCATCCCGGATATACCTGATTCCCTCAATCTGTTTGTCCTTTATCAGCTCTGCGATTTTTTCAATCAGCCGGGCTTTATTTACCTGATAGGGCAGCTCCGTAACGAGAACCGTCTCGGCGCCGGTTCTTTTATCCTTTTCGACAATCACTCTTGCCCTGATCCGGATAATGCCGCGTCCGGTTCGATACGCATCATAAATACCTTTTGTTCCGTAAATAATTCCGGCCGTGGGAAAATCCGGACCGGGGATATGTCCCATCAGTTCGGTAAAGGTCATGCCGGGATTATCAATCAAGGCCTTAATCGCGTCGATGACTTCGGACAGATTGTGAGGCGGTATATTGGTGGCCATCCCGACCGCAATCCCGGATGAGCCATTGACCAGAAGCGAAGGAAACTTGGCAGGCAGCACAGACGGTTCCATCAAGGATTCATCATAATTGGGCATAAAATCCACGGTTTCCTTCTCAAGCCCTTCCATCATGAGATGAGCCAGCCGCGTCATTCGGATCTCCGTATACCTCATGGCTGCCGGAGGATCACCGTCGATGGACCCGAAGTTTCCCTGGCCGTCAACCATAGGATACCGCAGGGAAAAATCCTGAGCCATTCTGACGATGGTATCATACACAGCCGTATCGCCATGGGGGTGATACTTACCGATGACATCACCGACGATACGGGCCGATTTTTTATACGCCTTGTTCCAGTCGTTTTTCAGATCTTCCATCGCAAACAATACACGACGGTGAACAGGCTTGAGCCCGTCACGGACATCGGGCAATGCCCTGCCGATGATCACACTCATGGCGTAATCGAGATATGATTTTCTCATTTCACTCTCGATACTGATTTCAGTGCGTTTATCTATATCTACCATTTGAACACCTGACTTTCTAAATCTCTCATTTATTATAAACCGCTACATGACGTCCTTGCGCCTGAAGCGCTGGATTCACCTTCAGACTGTTAACCGTCACGCTGTCTTGTTCGACCTTTTTTGAATCATCCGCTGTTTTCGGATATGTTCAAGTCATCGTCATGCTCAGACGCGGCGCCTGTTCTTTTCGTTTTATGGTTTTCAAACTGTTTCCGATAACTGGAGTTATAAATATCGGTCAACGTCAAAAATCCCGTTACCACAAGCGGGCCGTATATAATACCCAGTATTCCAAACAGTTTCAAGCCGCCGACTATGGAAAAAAACACCAGAAGGGTGTGCATCTTAACCCGCTGCCCCACCAGCTTCGGTTTAAAAATATATTCAGTTACCCCGGACAGTATCACATAAAAAATAATGAAAAAAATGCCGGCTCCGATTCGACCGTCCAAAAACAGAAAAATTGATGCAGGCAAAAATACTGCGCCGACACCCACGATCGGAAGAAACGCCAGCAGGCCCATGATCACCCCCCATAAAAAAGGCGAATTCAACCCGAAAAACCCAAACACCATCCCCCCCAGGGTCCCTTGAATCAGCCCCCCCAATCCATTTCCCATCAGGACAGCCCCGGCCATATCCTTAAACTTCTGAATCAGTTTTTCATCCTGTTTCTCAGGCAGCGGGGATAAATCCGTAATAAACGAAATCAATTTATGCCCGTCTATCAGCAGAAAATAAATGACCAGCAGCATTAAAAAGAAATTTACCAGAAAATTAAACATATTTGAAGCAATTGAACTGGCCTGTTTGTACAGGAAAAGGCCGACAATTTTGCCGGTTTCCGACAGGGCTTTGTTAAGCTCTTCCCCGGTAACCTCAATTTTAAAATGCGAAAAAAACTGATTTGCCCTTTCAATGATCTCGCTGCTTTCAAGCAGGTTTTTAACCTGATCGCTGATAACCGCGCTTTTTCCCATCAGATACAGGTCATACGCTTCTTTTGACAGGATACCCACAAAAAACACTATCGGAACAAAAAGAATGAAAAATATCAAAACACAGGTGATAAATGACGCGAGTGAATCGGCAATCTTCCCTTTTAGGAACCTGTAGACGGGATTAAAAATTCCCGTTACAACAGAAGCCAGGATGATGATGGAAACAAAAGGCCATAGCAGCCAGCCCAGCATTACAATTGAAATCAGAAAAAGAGCCAGAAAAAACCACAAAATTATCTCTCCTGAAGTGTCTTCCTTCATAACGCCCCCACATCCGAACCCCGCCTGATGAAATACTGACAGCGGTATTGTATTTCAAAAACGATGTTATAGCAATTGTTACCTGTCATGAACAAAGGACTCCAAGGGATTTCCGGTCATACGGATGTTCCAAAAGCGGTATTGCGGGTTTAAAATCGGATTATAAAACGGAAGCGGTATAATGATAGACAGTTTGCTGTCTGAGTGTTAACGGTCAATATCCGCAAATGCGTCCGGCTTAATTTTATCCTGAAAATACGGAACGGCGTCCGGTTAAAATTTTCGCCCGACTTGAATTCAAAAAAAATATCGAGGATGTCCTGTCACCATTTAAAGACGCGACACGCCTTTTCCTTCACGGAAAAAGGCGTGTCGCATCTTCAGAGCTCACACAAAAACAACTTTACATTAGGCGCCGATGCATCCCGGCTGGCTGCGTTGCGAAAAACTGAAATAGCCGGATGGTACAATTTCGTGCCTTGCCAGACAGATGTCTCGACACCTAAAATTGCGAACTTATTTTTGTGCGAACCCTTTAATCAGAACAAACAAAACAAGCTCCGGACTGCTTGCATATCACTTTCTCAGGACAAAGCCAAATGCCCCCAATGCAAGCAGGACTTCATAAATAAACACCGGAGTATAATCATGAAAAATGCCATAAACTATACCGCCGCCGACAATCGCCGGCACACCGCAACACACTAAAATTCCCAACTTTCTGCTGATGTGCATCTTTAAATATCTCCTGTAAGCTTTATGATTCGGTTACTCTGTCCCCTTGCTTCATAGCTTTCGACTACATCTTCAATGCCCTGAAATACGAAAATCCGGCGCATTGTTTTCCGTAAAAGCAACGTCCTGTCAGCAGCGAAACATACTCCATCAAGATGCCCATCATTCAGCTGATGATGCCGCTTACAACTGCTTTTCGGAGGATCAAAAACTGATTTTTTTAAAAATTTTTCTGAAGTTTAGCAATAACAGATAATTAAGTAAAGGGAAAAATCATATCTGATTCGACTTGAAACGCTATTTGATCATCAGCTTCGATTGATTTAAAAAGTGCTGAACCATGATCCTTACCTGACATCATCCGTAATCAGCCGATGTTCATCCGGAGGTGTCTGCTCTTCTCAATTTCCGGATAAACAGCGCTTATTGCCGTTAATCATATACTCATCACAGTTTCCTTGTGTTATGCGGGGCCGAGTCAGCCTCGCGTTAACGGCCGGTATCGGGGCAATGAAACGCTATTCGCCTCGGGCTTTGACAGAGGTTGGATGCAACCGGATTGCAGGACGCAGCCGGCGGACAAAATAAGTTCACCGCCTGCCAACTGAATGACTAATATTTTTTACTTGCAAAATAGCATTCACAGATTGAACTCATGCTTATTAAGTAAATTATTTTTGACATTCTAAAGGCGGATAATCCGTTAATCATCTAAAAATCTCTATAATTATGGATTATATGAACGCCCGCCCAGTCAAATTAACACTTATCAAGTGTTATTTGAAATAGTTACATAATTCAGTAATAATAAAACCATATTTTTTGCTCTGAAATTATCTGAATTTTCATATTTTTCTCCATATTTCACCTTATTTCCAGTTCAAGATAAATACTTATAAATTTTCATTTGACACCATATAAACTTTATCCTAATCTAAGAATTCCATTTTGTTACCGACACATGCAAGAGTTTCAGCAGGTTAGCACATAATTCCGACATAATTCTGGAATGGTAAAATATTTCAGCCGGGTTCATCGAGAATAGCTGCGATTCATATTGAAGTCATTATTTACTCAACCGAACCCATTTACAAAAGAGGTTTTATGATTCCATTTTTATTAACCAGGGAACGAGGACAGAATAACTTGATCAAATATCACCCCGGCTGCCGGTTCGTCTCCATTGCGCATCATTTTTTCGACGCCCGGTCGCATACGCATTGTATGTAAAAATTCAACTCAAAGACCGGCCGGACAACAGGCAAAATTGTTTACATTTTATTTTATTCACGTTCCGAATTAAAAAGGTGAGAAAATTATGCAGGAAATACGTTTTCATGGACGTGGGGGACAGGGAACCGTTCTGGCCTCTATCACTCTCGCCAAAGCGTTTTTCAAGTCCGGATATTATGTCCAGACCTTTCCAGTTTTTGGAATGGAACGGCGGGGCGCACCGGTTGAGGCCTACCTCAGGCTGAACAAAAAAAAGATTCTGCTCCGCTGCAATGTTTACACACCCGACCATGTAGTAATTCAGGATTTCAAGCTTCTTCAGACACTCGATGTTACCAAAGGGCTCAAACCCGGCGGCTGGATTCTTCTTAACGCGCCGGGACTGCCTGACAATCTTAAACCCTTTGAAGGTTTCCGGCTGGCTTTCATCGATGCCAATCAAATCGCTATGAAACACAAGCTGGGGCCACGGACTCAACCCATCATCAATACGACCATGATGGGCGCCTTTGCCCGGACGTTCGAAATGCCGTCCATGGAGGTTCTATCTGAAGCCATCCTCAACGAAATTCCGGCAAAAGCACACGAGAATGTTGAAGCTGCCCGCGATGGGTATAATCAGGTGACCCTCTACGGAATGGTTACCGGAAAGAATGCGGCGCTCTGAAAAGCCAAACTGTCTTTATCTTAACCGGAGACAACGTCTGGATATATCACTTCAATATAATAAGGGAAAAAAATGATTACACCACCCGAATTATCTGAAAAAGTTCCTTTGCTGATTCCGCAATCACGCGGATTTACCGATGAAAACAAAACCGGTTTCTGGCGCTTTGTCCGCCCCTGTTATGAGAATAAGACCGCTCCCTGCAGCACGGCCTGCCCGGCGGGAGAAGATATCAGCCGGATTGAGATGCTCGCCAGCCGCGGATTATTCAAGCAGGCCTGGGAGACGATTCTTCAGGAAAATCCGTTTCCGGCAGTTTGTGGCCGGGTGTGTTTTCACCCGTGCGAAAACAGCTGCAACCGGAAAGAATTGGATCAGGCCGTTTCTATCAATCGCCTGGAACGATTTCTTGCCGATACCGCTTTTCAGGACGGCTCAGTGCCGGCCCTGACGAATCTGCCACCCAACGGTAAATCGATTGCCGTAATCGGAGCCGGCCCTGCAGGTCTCTCAGCCGCCTGGTTTCTGTCACGGCTAGGATATACCTGCGATGTTTATGAAGCCACATCATCCCCGGGCGGACTCCTGCGCTGGGGAATACCCGGTTACCGTCTGCCTGAAGGCGTTTTAAACAACGAAATTCAGCGAATCCGGAATCAGGGCGTCAATATCATCTGCAACCAGCCGATAACCCGGAAATTTCTAACCGAATCAAAAGAAAAATATGACGCCTTCTTTATCGGCTGCGGGCATGGCCGGAGCCTGATGATGAACATCCCCGGAGAAGATATGGCGGTTGACGGCATGGCGTTTCTCTCTGATATACGAAACGGTTCGGCTCAGTCGGTCCATGGCGAAGTGGCGGTCATCGGAGGAGGAAATTCGGCCATTGATGTGGCCAGGTCCCTGATCCGGCTCGGTGCCCGTCCGGTTCTGATTTACCGACGGCGAAAGCAGGACATGCCAGCCTTTGACCACGAAATTGAGATGGCCGTCAAAGAGGGCGTTCAAATTCAAGAGCTGCTCAGCCCTGTCCATATCGAATCCCTCCGGGATGACTTTGTCCTGACCCTTCAGAAAATGAAAATCAGCGATACGGATACGGATGGAAGAGCCCGTGTCATACCTGCCCAGGAAAAAAGCAGAACCATGCGCTTCAAGAAAATTTTCTCGGCTATCGGCTCAGAGGTTCAAGAGCCATGGCGCTTTCCTCCGCGAAAACACGACAAAAGCCTCCTTCACCTGAGCCACTGCATTATTCACCACCAGGATCTGCCGATCGTTTACGGGGGGGATTTAACCAATGAGGTCAAAAGCGTAACCGATGCCGTGGCTTCGGGAAAGCAGGCGGCCATGGCACTGGATATACTGTTCAAGGACGGCCGCGATGTTATTGAAGACAAACTTGCCACCTGCCGGATCGGGAACAGCGCATCCCTGTCCATGGAGATCTATCTGGGAGGGGACAGAAAACTCAGAACACCTCATGTCGTGACATACAATGAAATTAACCCGGACTATTTTACACCGTCTGCCAGGGCGGATCATCCACGGCTGCCGATAAAAGACGGAATAAAATCCTTTGAAGAAACAGATCATACCCTCCCCCTTCCCGTTGCACTCCAGGAAGCGCAACGCTGTTTTAACTGCGGGATTTGTAATGACTGTGACAATTGCCGGATATTTTGCCCCGAAGTAGCCGTTACCGTCGGGAAAAACGGGCGAAGCATTAATATGGACTACTGCAAGGGATGCGGCATCTGCGTGGAGGAATGCCCGCGCAACGCCATGGTTATTGAGGAGGAAAACTTATGAAACAAGTTCTGGAAGGAAATCACGCCGTCGCCGAAGCGGTTCGCCTTGCACGGGTTCAGGTCATGTCAGCCTATCCCATCACGCCACAGACCCATATTGTGGAGGCGTTGTCTGAATTTTGTGCAGACGGCTCCATGGACGCGCGCTTTATATGCGTAGAAAGCGAACACTCGGCAATGGCCGCCGTTATCGGCGCTTCGAGTGCAGGTGTCCGAACGTTTACCGCCACCTCCGCCCACGGACTTGCACTGATGCACGAGATGCTTCACTGGGCCTCAGGCGCTCGCCTGCCCATCGTAATGGCGGAAGTCAACCGGGCACTCGGACCCGGATGGAATATCTGGATGGATCAGTCTGACAGTCTGGCCCAGCGGGATACCGGCTGGATTCAGCTCTACTGCGAAGACGGACAGGAAGTTCTGGACACAACGCTTCAGGCATACCGCCTGGCGGAAATCATGAATCTGCCGGTCATGGTGGTCCTGGATGCTTTTTTTCTCTCCCACACCTATGAACCGGTGGACGTCCCCTATCAGGATCAGGTCGACCGGTTTCTTCCACCCTATTCGCCGCGGTTTCAACTGGATGTCAACAACCCAAAAGCCCTGAATCAAATGACCCCGCCGCCGTTTTACATGGAAATGCGGAAAAATATCCAGATGGCCATGGAGCAGGTGCCGGCACGTTTCAGTCGGGTCGAAGATGAATTTGCCGCCATATTCGATCGCCGCTATGGCCTGATTGAACCGGTTCACTGCGAGGATGCGGACATCATCATGATCACCACCGGCACCGTTACCAGCACCTGCCGTGAAGTCATCGAAACGCTGCGGGCAAAAGGAGAAAAGGTCGGCCTTCTTAAGCTGAAAATGTTCAGGCCGTTTCCGGCTGCCCAAATTCGCCGGGCGCTTGAAAACGTTCCAAAAGCCGCCGTAGTTGACCGGAACTTTTCATTTGGCGCCAGCGGTATATTTGCCCAGGAGATCCGGGCCGCCCTTTGTGACGCCCCCAGACACGCTTCCATCTACAACTATATCACCGGACTTGGGGGACGGGATGTCACCCCGCAGGTGCTGGAAGAAATTTACTGGGCCACAAAAAACAATCCCACCCCGGCTGAAGAAAGTGTATGGGTCGGTTTAAATCAGGAGTTTCTGGAATCATGACACAACTCAATATTTCCAATACAAGCCAAATGTGTTCCGGACACGTAGGCTGCCCCGGATGCGGGGCCACCATTGCCATGAAGCTGGCATTTGAAGCCTTCGACGATAAAACCATCATTATCATACCCGCCTGCTGCTGGGCGATTGTCGGCGGATTTTTCCCGAATACCGCGTTAAAAGTTCCCATATTTCATACGGCTATCGAAACCTGCGGCGCAGCGGGCAGTGGCATCCGGGCAGCACTGGATATGAAAGGCGATACGGAAACCAACGTGGTGGCCTGGGCCGGAGACGGCGGCACGTTTGATATCGGATTTCAGTCCCTGAGCGGGGCAGCGGAACGAAATGAAAACATGATATATGTCTGTTATGATAATGAAGCCTATATGAATACCGGCATCCAGCGAAGTTCCGCAACGCCTTACGGTGCATGGACCACCACGACTCCGGGCAAGGACTGGAAGCAATCACGCAAAAAAAATCTTGTGGAAGCCATGGCCGCACACCGGGTACCGTATGCGGCAACGACCAACATCGCCTTCCCGGAAGACATGATCAGAAAATTTAAAAAGGCCAAAGAGATGAAGGGGGGCTTCAGACTGCTCCATGTTTTTTCAAGCTGCCCCACCGGATGGCGCGTTCCTTCCGAAAAATCCATCAAAGTGGCTCGACTGGCATCGCAGACGAATGTATTTCCGCTGTATGAAGTAGAAGACGGAAAGCATTACACCCTGAACTATGAAGGGCACCTTCCGGTAGCCGATTACCTGTCGATCCAGGGTCGATATAAGCATTTAACGCAGGACGATATCAATCAGATTCAGCATATGGTCGATGATGACTGGGATCTTCTGGCAAGAAAAATCCGCATGTAACACATGCAATCGCAGCCGTTTGTCGATATCTGATAAAAAAATACAAACTATTCAATAAGCAGGAGCCTGTCGTACGGCTCCTGCTTTTATTTTTTTACCCCCTCAGCGACCAAACTGCCGTTTGACAATCAAACCGTGAATCATGTATATCAGAACTGATTTTAAAACTAACTTCCGGCAAAAATTTTGATTTCTGACCAACAATCAATTTCCGTCATGCGCTAAAATCAAAGAATTTCCCCGGAAAAATATAACTTTTCGATATCATTCTTTATTCCTGATTCTTCACCGAATTTTTTTCGTTAGGACCTGATACGATAGCATCAGGGACAAACCATATGTTACTTATTATGTTACTTATAATGTAAAGCAAAAACAATGAAACCAATTATTGCATTCATCGGCCGTCCCAATGTAGGCAAATCAACACTGTTTAATCGGATCACCCGAACCAAAGACGCTCTGGTGGATAATTTGCCGGGTGTTACCCGGGACCGGCATTATGGAAATGCCACCTGGAACGAAATTGAGTTTACCGTGGTGGATACCGGGGGATTCATCAGCAACGACGAGGACACCTTCGCATCGCAGATTCGCGATCAGGTCCATCAGGCCATAGAGAATGCGGATGCGATCGTTCTGGTACTGGATGGTAAATCCGGCATTTCACCCTTCGATACCGATCTGATTGCCATGCTCAGGGGCGTTGACAAACCGGTTTTTTATATCGTCAATAAAATTGACGATATACAGCATGAAGTCAACCTGTATGATTTCTATCAGATGGGGATCGAGCCCTTATACCCTGTTTCTGCAGAACACGGCTACGGTTTGTCAGACTTTCTGGACATCATGGTCCTGTCGTTTCGTAAATCTGAACCTGAAGACACCGCAGAAATGATCAAACTGGCGGTGGTCGGAAAGCCCAATGTCGGAAAATCGTCCCTCATCAACCGCATTCTGGGAGAAAACCGGATGCTGGTCAGTGATATCCCCGGCACGACCCGCGATTCCATAAACTCCATTGCCGAAACGAGCGCAAAGGCCTATCTTCTGATTGATACCGCCGGAATCAGGCGTAAAGCAAAGGTTGAAGAAAAAATTGAAAAGTTTTCTGTCATCAAGGCGCTGAGAAGCCTTGATGAATGCGATGTCGCACTGATCGTGATTGATGCCGAGCAGGGCATTACCGAACAGGATATCAATATCGCCGGATATGCCTATGAACGAGGCTGCGGATGTATTTTCCTGCTCAATAAATGGGATCTTGTTGAAAAAGACCATAAAACGGCAAAACGCTATCAGGAAGATTTGAGAACGGAGGCAAAGTTTCTCAACTTTGCTCCGATGATCACCATATCCGCCAAAACCGGAAAACGTGTCCCGCAGATTTTCAATCTGGTTGATGAAGTCTACCGTCAGTACAGCTTCCGCATATCAACAGGGCAGCTGAACCGAATCATCAATGACGCCGTTCAAGCCCATGAACCGCCCATTCACAAAGGAAGACGAATTAAATTTTATTATTCTTCTCAGGTTTCTATCAAACCCCCGGCGTTTGTCTGCTTCGTCAATTTCCCGGATGCCGTACATTTTTCCTACAAACGCTATCTGATCAATCAGATCCGAGCCCAGGCAGCGCTTGAAAACACCCCTGTCCATCTGATATTCCGGGAACGAACCGGGCGGCGAGATTACGAAATAAAACGATTATCCGGACAAAGCGCCGGAAGAACCCCCGGAAAAAACAGGCCTTCAAAAACATGCAGGCCAGCCGAAAGAAACGGAAAAAGAAAAAAAAGAATAAAAAGATAAAGATCTCGGCAAGAATACATTGCACAATGTATTCTTGCCTGGAACGAATCTGTCGTCTTATTGAAAATACAAACACGACCGATAACCATCAATTTTCAGGAATGCCTTTGAATCTCTTTGAATATCAAGCGCAAACAGATGTTCAGAACACCAGCCCCCTGGCAGAAAGAATGCGGCCCAAATGCCTCGAGGAGTTCGCGGGACAGGCCCATGTCATCGGCGAGGGGGCTTTGATCTGTCATGCCATCAAACACGACCGAATATTTTCAATGATCCTGTGGGGGCCTCCGGGATGCGGGAAAACCACCCTGGCACGATTGATCGCCAGGGAAAGCCGCTCCCATTTCGTCCATTTCTCAGCGGTGCTCTCCGGTGTGAAGGAAATCCGATCGGTAATCGAAGATGCCCGGACACAACGGCAGATGTTCCGAAAAAAAACCATTCTGTTTGTGGATGAAATTCACCGGTTTAACAAGGCACAGCAGGATGCGTTTCTACACCAGGTTGAAAGCGGCATGATTACGCTTATCGGTGCAACGACCGAAAACCCGTCATTTGAGGTGATTTCTCCTTTATTATCAAGATGCCGGCTCATTACTTTAAAGCCATTAACTGAAGCCGACATCTCGTCCATCGTTGATCGCGCCTTGTCAGAGCCGGACAAAGGGCTTGGCAAACTCAACATCCGCCTTAACAGCGACGCACGCTCACTTTTGATCGGCTGTTGTGAGGGCGACGCGCGTATGGCATTAAACACGCTCGAAATTGCAGCGTCCTTAACCATTGACAGCGTGCATAGTGCCCCGGATCATGGTATACTGAACATCGACATAAAGGATGTGGAAAACGCCATCCAGAAAAAAGCCCTGTTGTACGATAAATCCGGGGAGGAACACTTCAACCTCATCTCGGCCTTTCACAAAAGCCTTCGGGGCAGTGATCCGGATGGGGCCCTGTACTGGCTGGGACGTATGCTGGCCTCAGGGGAAGACCCTTTTTATATTGCCAGAAGAATGGTCAGGTTCGCGTCCGAAGACATCGGGCTGGCCGACCCGAATGCATTGGCTAACGCAATCAGCGCCATGGAATCGTTTAAATTCCTGGGTCCGCCGGAGGGCGAGCTGGCCCTGTGCCAGGCGGCCGTATATCTTGCTACCGCCCCGAAAAGCAACAGCATCTATAAAGCGTACGGGAAAATCCGGGAAACCATCAGGCGGACAGGGGCCCTTCCGGTTCCGTTGCATATCCGCAATGCCCCAACGAAACTGATGCAATCTGCCGGCTATGGCAAAGGATACAAATATGCCCACGATTTTAACGACGCCTATGCCGCCCAGGAATACCTGCCGGAACCCCTTCAGGGAACGGCGTTTTATATTCCTACCGAGCGGGGGTATGAAAAGTTTATCAAACAAAGGCTTGACACATGGTCTGATTTTAAAAAAAAAGACGGTGACCGTAAAACTTCATAATGTACATTATTCAACTGAGGCATTATCTTTCAAAAGGATTTTATGATGAAAAAAGATACGGAAAAAATCGGGCGGAATGATCCATGCCCGTGCGGAAGCGGATTGAAATATAAAAAATGCTGTCTGACAAAGCACCTGATCCAGTCACTATCCGACGATCAATGGTATGCGAAAAAACACAACATCCGTTTAAAAGGACCAGCGGATATTGAAGCCATCAGAAAAGCCGGCCGCATCGCCGTAGACACTCTCAACCTGGTGGAAAGCAACCTGCACCCCGGAATGACAACCGATGACATAAACAAACTGGTCCATGAATTTACGATAGCCGCCGGAGCCATCCCCGCCCCTTTAAATTACAAGGGATTTCCCAAAAGCGTCTGTACTTCCGTAAACGAGGTCATCTGCCACGGGATTCCGAGCGATCGGATTCTTAAAGACGGGGACATCGTCAATGTGGATGTCACCACGATTCTCAACCGGTATTATGCAGACACGAATAAAACTTTTTTTATTGGTACCCCCGGGCCTGATGCAAAAAAGCTTGTCGAAGTCGCCCGCGAAAGCCTCAATCTGGGAATTTCCATGGTAAAACCCGGCAACACACTGGGAGATATCGGTTGGGCGATTCAAACTTATGCTGAAGGTCAGGGCTGCTCGGTCGTCAGAGAATTCGTCGGGCATGGCGTGGGTTTCGATTTTCATGAGCTACCGCAGGTAGCTCATTACGGCCGAAAAGGGGAAGGCCTCAGATTGATCCCCGGAATGGTTTTTACCATTGAGCCCATGATCAATGCAGGGAAAAGATACCTTAATGTATTAGACGATAACTGGACCGCCGTCACCCGAGACGGCTCACTATCCGCCCAATTCGAACAAACGATCGTGGTCACCGGTACAGGATATGACATACTGACTCCTTTTGAGGATTAATTTAGGGTTCGCCCAAAAATAAGTCCGCTATTTTAAACATTGAAGCATCTGTCTGGCAAAGTACGAAAGCGAACAATCCGGCATATTCAGAGCTTTTGCAACGCAGCAGACAGGAGGCACCGATGCTTATATGTGAAGTTGTTTTTGTGCGAGCCCTTAATGCTGATACAAAAATATCCATATCCACAGATGTGCGCGAATTTTCGCAGATGTAAAGGATAATCCCCTTTATTAATCGCCGGATGAAAGCATCTCTGGGGCTTTACCATAACTGCGGCCACCATGTCACGGAGTCTGTTCAGCCCATTGCCGGCTTCTCCAGCACGATCCGGGGAGATGCCGGCAACAGGCGGGAGGCCGAGGCTGCGCACAGCAAAATATGGCCGCAGTTATGATCAGGCCCTATTTTTCTATTGGCATTTGCCGGTACCCGGCAAAAAGATTAAAGCCTTTTACTGAAAAACTGCTATTCAATCCCAATTATTATTTTTTATTTGACTCATTAAAACAAGCCACTCAGACAGCGTTAGTATTCATTCCCCAATCACACCTCTTTACCGACGCACTCGCACGTTCTTCGATCAGATCGGGAGAAACTCCCGAATATTGGGAGTTTTCTCTATAAAAATAAATCTCCCACCCTATGGACAAATTGATTGAATCCGTTGATATTAATATCATGAATTTATTTCAAATCAGCTATACAATTAACGCAAACGAATCAACGATAAATTAACTTAACCCAAGTTCGCCAATTTAGATCAAGGCTTGGCGTCATTCGGGGGCTTGGCGATTTTTGTGGTCACTACTCATTTTGCAGCATATCGTTTCCTCGGTAGCGGGACCTCCTTGAGTCCCAGGTT